>NZ_CBFIHX010000051.1:0-24637 GCF_965662505.1 Pseudomaricurvus sp.
ATCGGTCGCGCCCAATCGATGCACCAAATGATGAGGCTGTAAATCTCTGGGATGCACCAACCCCGCGCCACCGACAATATCCGCCAAGGCACTTAGCGTTTTTCTGTGGAAACGAGCCGCACGCTCAGCCTGAACATCCACCACCAAACCACGCTGACGCCCTTTATCCTGGGTGGTAATACCCGTTGGACAAGTGCCCTCATGGCAGCGCAAAGCCTGTATACAACCGATAGAAAACATAAATGCCCGTGCCGCGTTACACCAGTCCGCGCCCAGAGCCAGATTGCGAGCCAGACCTGCCGCAGAAAAAACTTTGCCGCCAGCTGCCAAACGAACTTTGTCGCGCAACCCGGTTCCCATTAATGCGTTACGCACCGTAATCAAGCCTTCGGTGAGAGGCATACCTACATAATCCGACAACTCCATGGGTGCGGCTCCAGTGCCACCTTCCCCGCCGTCGACCACGATGTAATCCAGATAGATACCGGTTTTGAGCATGGCCTTCATGATCGCCAGCACTTCGTGTATTTGCCCCACGCACAGTTTAATGCCCACTGGCTTTCCGCCTGACAGTTCACGCATATGCGCCGCAAACTCAACCAGCTCAACCGGCGTAGAAAATGCGGAGTGACCGCGAGGCGAGAGGCAATCTTCATGCACAGGAATTTTGCGCACAGCGGCAATCTCTTCGGTCACTTTTGCTGCGGGCAGCAAACCACCATGGCCGGGCTTGGCGCCCTGACTGAGTTTAATCTCTGTCATCTTCACCGCGTCATGAGACGCAGTATCTTTGAATAGCGCCGCATCGAAATGCCCTTTACTGTCGCGACAACCGAAATAGCCAGAGCCAATTTCCCACACCAGATCACCGCCATGCTTTAAATGATAAGGGCTGATACCGCCTTCACCGGTGTCGTGATAGAAATTGCCCAGCTTTGCGCCCTTGTTGAGCGCTTCCACGGCATTGGCCGAGAGTGCGCCAAAACTCATGGCCGAGATATTCAGAATCGAGGCGCTAAAGGGCTGGCTGCTTTGCTCATTGCCAACATCAACGCGGGGGTTTTCATCCGGCTTCTCTGTGGGCGCAATGGAATGTCCTAACCACTGGTATTCACCCGCATCGGTATCGCGCTTGGTTCCGAACGGCTCGGTATCGGTCAGCCCCCGAGCGCGGGCATAGACCAGATCCCTGGCATCCTGACTGAAGGGCTTTCCCTCCAGATCCCCTTCCACAATGTAAGCGCGAAGATACGGCCGAAGATCGTAAAAAATCCAGCGGATACGAGCTGCAATTGGGTAGTTGCGAGTCAGCGTCCACTTTTCCTGATAATGGTCATAAACGCCCAACAGAAACAGCGGCAAAAACACCAAAAACGCCAGCCACCACCAGCCGCTGACGGACAACGCCAACGCCAAACTTGCGACGGCCAAAATTAATGACAATATCCACAAACTGTATCGTTTGAACTCAACATTCCATCTGAAAGCTGAGTGTGCGTGCACACGAGAGGGCATAGCGTCGACTCCGATCGGGAAAGGTGGTCCCTCTCAAGATTGGTCGCTAAGTGCATATTTGACAAGCCAGAAACGAAAAGAGCCTGCAAAGCAGGCTCTTTAAAGATGAGGATCGCGACAAACCTACTTAGAGCAGCAGTTTGCGGATATCACTCAGTACCGACACCATGTAGGTGAAGAAGCGACCACAATCTGCACCATTAATCGCGCGGTGATCGTAGGACACACTCAACGGCAGCATGTTGCGCGGCACAAACTCAGATCCATCCCACACAGGTTTAACCTGAGCTTTGGACACGCCCATAATGGCCACTTCCGGCGCGTTCACAATCGGCGTAAAGCCGTTGCCACCGATGGAACCCAGGCTGGAAATGGTAAAACATCCACCCTGCATATCCCTTGGCATCAATTTTCCTGCGCGCGCTTTGCCGGCCAGTTCAGCGGATTCTGCCGCCAGTTCCCACAGGCCTTTTTTATCCACGTCGCGAATCACTGGCACCATCAACCCCATAGGAGTATCCACCGCTACACCAATGTGAATGTAGTTCTTCTTAACCATGTGCTCGCCGTCTGCGTGCAGAGACACATTAAACGCAGGTTCGGCTTCCAGCGCCGCCGCTGCGGCTTTCAGCAAAAACGGCAATGGCGTCAGTTTTACACCGCGTTTTTCCGCTTCTGCTTTCATGGATTTTCGGAACTCTTCAAGCTCGGTGATATCGGCATCATCAAACTGAGTCACATGTGGCACATTCAGCCAGGAGCGGGACATATTGTCTCGAGTGAGCTTGGCAATCTTGCTCATCTTGACCATTTCAATCTCGCCAAACTGGGAAAAGTCCACTGCTGGGATCGCAGGAATGCCGCTGCCGCCAGAAACTTTACCGCTGCTCACATCTTCCAGTACCTGCTTCACATGGTTGCGCACATCATCATTGGTAAAACGACCGCGCGGACCGGAAGGCTTGAGCTTGTTCAGATCCACCCCCAGCTGACGTGCCAACTTACGAACCGAAGGCCCCGCGTAGACACTGGCACCACCGGTGGTTTCTTCATCGGCTGAGACGGATTGCGTTGCGGGCAGCGATGCCTGAGTGTCTTTTTCAGGAGCTTCCGGCTTAGACGATGGCGTCTTGGCTTGAGACTCTTGCTTCGCTTCCGGCTCTTTTTTCTCTTCGGTTTTAGGTGCTGCACCGACCACTTCCAGCAACACCAGAGCATCGCCTTCGGAAACTTTATCGCCTTCTTTCAGCTTGATTTCCAGAATCTTGCCGGCAGAAGGCGAAGGGATTTCCATGGAAGCCTTGTCGCTTTCCAGTACCACCAGAGAGTCGCCTTCAGCAACTTCATCACCGACGGATACGCATAGCTCAATCACATCGACACTGTCGCTACCACCCAAATCGGGAACCGGCACCAGCTTCTCAGTTGACGCGCCTCCAGAGTCGGCTTCAGCCGCAGTTGAATCCTGCTCAACAGGCTCATCATCACCGGAAGCCTCTTGTTTCGGCTGGTCTTCCGGCTGTGATTCATCCTTTGCAGACTCTTCGGCAACCTCGGCGCTATCGCCGGCAATTTCCAGCTCAAGGATCGCGTCACCTTCACTGAGCGCATCGCCTTCTTTTACTTTCAAGGAAACCACCTTGCCCGCTTTCGGGGAAGGAATTTCCATAGAAGCCTTGTCGGACTCCAACACCACCAGTGATTGCTCAGCCTCGATCTCCTGACCCGGCTCAACACACACCTCAATAACATCAACCTTGTCCGCACCGCCCAGGTCCGGAACAGGAATAATTTCAATAGCCACACTCACTCCTTATCCTAACGGTTCGGTTTAGTTGTACAGAGGATCAATTTTGTCGGCGGTAATGCCGAATTTTTTCATCGCTTCGGAGACTACAGACGCTTTCAACTCGCCTTCGTCTGCCAGAGCTTTCAATGCGGCCAACACCACAAACTGACGGTCCACTTCGAAGTAGCGACGCAGTTTGGAACGGGTATCACTGCGACCAAAACCGTCGGTACCCAACACGGAAAACTCTGCGGGAACATAGCCTCTCAACTGTTCGAGATAGTTCTTCATATAGTCCGTTGCGCCAATGACTGGCCCCTTTCTGCCTTCCAGCTGCTGGGTGATGTAGGCTTTCTTCGGCTCGGATTCAGGATTCAACAGGTTGTGACGGGTGCAAGTCTGACCTTCGCGGGTCAGTTCGTTAACGCTGGTCAGACTCCAAATATCAGACTCGATACCGTAATCGTCACGCAGGATGTCCGCCGCAGCTTCCACCTCACGCAGAATAGTGCCTGCGCCCATCAACTGTACGCGCTTGTCAGACTTCTTGCCCTCACTCAGCAGGTACATACCCTTGATGATGCCTTCTTCTGCACCCACGGGCATTTCCGGATGCTTGTAGTTTTCGTTCATCGTGGTGATGTAGTAGAAGCAGTTCTCTTTGTCTTCGAACATGCGCTTCACACCGTCCTGAATCACAACCGCCAGTTCATAACTGTAGGCCGGATCGTAGGAGCGACAGTTTGGAACCGTATTCGCCAGAATATGGCTGTGACCATCTTGATGCTGCAGACCTTCACCGTTGAGCGTGGTACGCCCGGCAGTAGCACCAATCAGGAAACCGCGCGCCTGACTGTCGCCAGCGGCCCAGGCCAGATCGCCAATACGCTGGAAACCAAACATGGAGTAGTACACGTAGAACGGAATCAGCGGACAAGCTGCAGTGCTGTAGGACGTCGCCGCGGCAATCCAGGCCGACATAGCACCCGCTTCGTTAATGCCTTCTTCGAGAATCTGACCCTGCTTGCTCTCTTTGTAGAACATGATCTGATCGTGATCGTGCGGGGTGTATTTCTGACCTTGAGACGAATAAATGCCCAACTGGCGGAACATGCCCTCCATACCAAAGGTACGGGCCTCATCCGGCACAATCGGTACAACACGTTCACCGATGTTTTTGTCTTTCACCAGCGTCGACAGCAGACGCACAAACGCCATGGTGGTGGAGATTTCACGCTCACCACTGCCTTTAACTTGCGCTTTAAAGGTATCCAGAGCCGGAGCCGGCTGCTTGGGAAAATCGGATTTACGAGCCGGTAAGTAACCGTTCAGTTCCTGACGGCGTTTTTGCATATACACCATTTCCGGGCTGTCAGGCGCAGGACGATAGTACGGCACACTCTTCAGCTCATCGTCGGAAATAGGAAGACCAAAGCGATCACGGAAGCGCTTCAGGCTTTCCAGATCCAGCTTTTTCACCGAGTGGGTTTCGTTCTGGGCTTCCGCCGCTTCACCCATGCCGTAACCTTTAACGGTTTGCGCCAGGATCACGGTCGGCTGACCTTTGTGCGCTACCGCTTCGGCGTAGGCCGCATACACTTTAAACGGATCGTGACCACCGCGGTTGAGGTACATGATGTCCTCATCGCTGAGATCTTTCACCAGCTCCAGCAGCTCAGGGTACTTGCCGAAGAAATGCTCGCGGGTGTAAGCGCCGCCATTGGCTTTGTAGTTCTGCAATTCACCATCACAGACTTCATCCATACGCTTCTGCAGCAAACCGGTCTTGTCTTTTTCCAGCAGCGCATCCCAATGACGACCCCAGACGACTTTAATCACGTTCCAGCCGGCGCCACGGAAAGAACCTTCCAGCTCCTGAATAATTTTGCCATTACCACGCACCGGACCATCGAGACGCTGCAGGTTACAGTTGACCACAAAGATCAGGTTTTCCAGCTGCTCACGACCCGCCATGGAGATGGCACCCAGGCTTTCCGGCTCATCACACTCACCGTCACCCAGGAATGCCCACACCTTGCGGTCACCACGAGGGGACAGCCCACGAGCGGACATATAACGCATTACATGCGCCTGATAAATCGCCTGAATCGGCCCTAAACCCATGGAGACCGTCGGGAACTGCCAGTAATCCGGCATCAACCAGGGGTGAGGATAGGAGGACAAACCGCCGCCATCGACTTCGCGACGGAAGCTGTCCAGCTGCTCTTCATTGAAACGCCCTTCCAGATAGGAGCGCGCATACATACCGGGAGACGAGTGGCCCTGGAAGTAGATCAGATCCCCTTCCTGCTCACCATCACCACCGCGGAAGAAATAGTTAAAGCCCACATCGTACAGCGTCGCCGATGAGGCGAAAGAAGAAATATGACCGCCCAGGCCTTCGTTGTTGTCGTTGGCGCGCATAACCATGGCCAACGCATTCCAGCGAATCAACGAGCGGATGCGGCGCTCCATGAACAAATCGCCCGGCATACGCTTTTCCGAGGTCACCGGAATGGTATTGCGGTAAGGCGTAGTGATCGCCGCAGGCAGGCTGACGCCCAGATCAGTCGCTCGATCAGCTAACTGCTTGAGTAAGAACGCCGCACGCCCTTTGCCACCATAGCGAATTACGGAGTGCATTGCGTCCAGCCATTCGCGAGTCTCCAGGGAATCTACATCCTCCTGAAGCCGTGTTTCTTCGTTACTCATAGTTAAATCCTGTCCTGATAGCCTGAATACAGCCACCTTTGAAGTGGTTCCTCGCAGGTCCCACGGAAAGTGTCCCTAGAGTATAGGCATCGATTTTCGGTATCGGTTGACAGTTTGGACCACACACCCGGATCAGGGGTAATCGACACCGACCAATGCGTTTCTACTCACCAACACAAGGAGGCTTAAAAAAGTTGTAGTATTTTTACACAGACAACATCCAGAAACAACATCCCAGCGAGAACAACCGCGAATAACGGACAAAAATCACACAAAACCCTTTAAAAATCAAAGCGAGATTGAAATCATCAAATGTAGAATAACTACAAAATAGCGATATTTCTGTAAAAAGCAGGCGTCGCGAAGCCATCACAAGAAGGGTTAGTCGCACTTAAATTTCAACAGTGGAATGTTGCGAACGGACCAGAGGGTACAGCAGGCGCCTGTGGGCGCCTGCTAACAAAATGAGAGAGACCTCTCAGGAAAAGAAAACGACTCAGGGGAAGCGGTAAGACTCAGAATTGCGCTTGAATGCATCCATATCATCGACTGGAGTCGCAGCGGGCACCTCAACGGCGGTAGCACCTGCCGTCAGCCACAAGGCCTTTGGTTGCCCCAATACCGACTGACTGTAGCTGGCAACCGATTCTGGCGTCAGCTTCTCCACCGCATCGATCAACTTCTGCCGCCGATCAAACTCAGGGCTGTTAGTGACAATTTCATTCCAATAGCGCCCAGCTTGTTGCTGCAAGTTTTTGGGGGCCTCTCGCAGGTCAGCCAAAATGGATTGGCGATGATCCTCAAAATCACTCACTGAACCTGCCTGTGCATCCACAAAACCCTGTATTTCCTGCACCACAACATCCAGTGGCGCCGAGGGTGACTGCACCACAAACACGTTACCGGAGACATCTTTCAAGACCATGCTGGTCAGAAACACGATATAGCCCAGCTGCTTTTCCGTTCGCAATTCATTGAAGAAAGACGACTGCAGCATCTGCTGAACCATCATCATACTGGCTCGATCTTCTACTGATTTACCTTGTGCCTGGGTGTACAGAATAGCCGCCACATCATGGTGATCCACGGTCAAATGGTAACTCTGAGCAGCTTGCGGCAATTTAACAACCTTGGCAGGGGGCAACTTGACGCTCTCATCATCCTCGGGAGCATCATGGAGCTTGTACTCCACAATGGTCGCCAACTTCAGGGCCTCCTGACTGTAAAAATTACCGTAAATCAATACCTGCGAATGGCTGCCCTGCCAGAGGGCCTCCGCGAATTGCCGCAACTCCATAGAAGTTACATTTTCAAGCGCATCAGCCATTTCCTGATCATCCCACAAGGGAGAAAACATCAGTGCCGGGAGCTTTTGGAACAACTGCTGGTAGGGTGTTAATGACACTTGATTCCGCCAACTGCGGATCAGCTCCTGCTTGAGATTGGCAAACCGCTCATCATTGAAACGACCGCGATCCATGACATTCAGGATTTTATTGAGTAAAGCCCCCTGCCTATCGTTGTAACCTTCCAGTGACAAATCGAAACCACGACTGTTGGCTCTGACATTAAAACCCAAACCCGCCAGCGACGCTGGATAGGTAATCTCATTCAGAGAGTCATTCACCAGCGCAGCAAACAAATGCCCCATCGCCGCATTTTTAGCAGACTGCCCCACCAGCGGGGCGTATGTACGGATGTCGATGCTGGCTTTCGGAATTCGGAATTGATCGTCTTGCTTAAACCAAACATCGATGGCCTCGTTATGCTTGATCCGCTGTGGCAGGCTAGACACCTTCTCCATCGCGGGCAGGGTTTTCACGGTCAGATGACGAGGGATAAAACGATTCTTTTCAGGCAGATGCAGCTTGTCGAGCTCGGCTTTGGGCATACTCGCCACTTCGTAACGAAGCTTTTCCAACGAGTAAGGCGTGCTGTACATGGGACTCACCTTCTCGGCTTCCACATCCGGCGCCGTCACGACCCACAGAAAATTATCCGGCTTCAGCAGCTTTAAATAGCGGCGGATAAGACGTGGGTTGTATTCATCAAAAGCGTAGCTGCCACGGATAACATCTTCCGCCGAATAGAGATGCATTTGCCCCGCCAAACGGCTGGTCACATTAATCGGCTCACTTTTTTCCGCAAAGCGAAACGCCATGTCTGCCAGAGTTTTCTGTTCACTGTAACGCCACTCTTCGACGCCACTGTCACGTATCGACTGGATTACCCGGAACGTGGTGCCCACAATTTTGTCCTGATTTTTCAGACCTTCAGGTGTCAGGCTTATGGAGATATTGAACGTGCCTTCATTGCGTCCGCCCATGCCACCACCGGCACTTAAGCCTTCCGCCCAGCCGAGATCTTTCAGCAGCGACAACAGACTGCCTTCGCCCTCATGCCCCAACAGATTCCCCAGGTACTGCAACGGTTTTTCACGATAGTATTTATCCGCCGACGGTATTGGGAACATCATCGTCAGACGACGCTCGTCTTTCACGGGCAGAATACTCACCCGCGCCGGCAAGAAGTTATCATCAAATAGTGTTTGCCCACTGATGCTGGCTTTGATCTCTCGCTCCGGCACTTGACTGAACCGCTTTGTCACCATCGCTTCAAGCTGGTCAACAGTCTCACGCCCCAGCACCACCAGCGTCATGTTGCTGGCCGAATAGTGATCCTGATAAAACTGCAGTAGATCCTCTCTCACTGGATCTTCCGGCTCGTTGGACAGCGTATCGAGGTTGCCCACACTGAATTTGGACATCGGATGACGCGGATTCGTCAACTGACGCAGAACATCCAGCTGGCGGCGATAGCCGTTCTTGATTTTGGATTTGTATTCCGAATGGACAGCGTTGCGCTCTCGATCGACATACTCTTCGGTAAACAATGGGGCAATAAAGAATTGAGCAAAGCGATCCAGCGCCGGCTCCAGGTAAGACTGGTCTATATCGAAAAAGTAATTGGTGTGATCGCTTGCGGTGTAGGCGTTGTGACCACCGCCGTGTGAAGTGATGTACGCCTGATACTCGTCCGACGCTGGATACTTTTCGGTACCCAGAAACAGCATATGCTCCAGGAAATGCGCCAACCCCTCCCGGTCACGAGGATCATCGCCGCTACCGACGTTCACATCCAGTGCAGCACTGGCCTTGTCCGTGGTTGGATCCGAAATCAGCAACACTCGCAACTGATTGGGCAATGTCAGATATTTGTAGTCCCGATTATCATTGGGGCTTTTGATCACTGGCTGTCCCCAGGAAGTACCGGGGATCACAATCAATAGCAGAAACCACACACCTAATACTGCACGAAACACTTGCAAGAGCCACTCCTAGTCGAGATATTAAATAAAACCAATTTTCTGCATTGCTTTTACATTGTTCTTAAACATTGCTCATAAACTGCCTATTCTGCCTGCCTTTCATATGGCCTTATACAAAGTCGCAGCAGAACTCCACCTCTGACATCGAGCAGCCAGAGGGAATATGTCTTTAACCGCTACGCTTGCTCATCGACAGTCGCCGGCGGCGACACCGGCCAGGCATTGAGAATAGCTTTAATCAGCGTCGCCAGCGGGATGGCAAAAAATACGCCCCAAAATCCCCAGAGGCCACCAAACACCAGCACCGCCAGAATAATAGCGATGGGGTGCAGATTAACAGCTTCAGAAAACAACAACGGGACCAGCACATTGCCGTCCAGCCCCTGAATAATACAATAGACCACAAACAACCAGTAAAACTCGTTACTCAAGCCCCACTGAAACAAACCAATGATCAGAACCGGCAGGGTCACTACAGCCGCGCCGATGTAGGGAATCAATACCGACAGCCCCACCGCCAGCCCCAACAGCAATGCGTAATTCAGCCCCAACATCACAAAAGCGACATAGGAGGTAACGCCCACCGCGATGATCTCAATCACCTTACCCCGCACGTAATTGGCGACCTGATCGTCCATCTCATGCCAGATCTGGCTCAACATGGGACGCTTGCTGGGCAGGAAGCTGGTCAACCAGTTGAGGATGACAGTGCTGTCTTTAAGAAAAAAGAACACCAAAATAGGCACCAGAACCAGATAAATGAGCACACCCGCCAATATAGGCAAGTTGGACAGAGAAAACGTCAAGACATGCTGACCTATAGCGCCCAGTTCACGGCCGGCTGAACCTACCAACTGCTGCACCTGCTTGTCCGTGATCAACTGCGGATACTTTTCAGGCAACAACGACATCAACCGCTGTCCCTCGGTCAGCATGCCCGGAATTTCACCAATCAACCGGACCGACTGCTGCCACAACACAGGCATGACATATAAAAAGAAGACCCCTAACGCTGTCACCAAAATGCAGGTGGCAATACTAACTGCCAACCAATGGGGAAAATTCCAACCTTCCAGACGATCCACCAGCCCCTGCAACAGAAACGCAATGATCAGCGCGGTAATCGCCGGAGCCAATACAGCCCCCATGGTCAGAATAATCAGCAGGCTTCCCACCAAAATCATGGTCAGCAAAACGGCTTCTTCTTCGCCAAAGTAGCGATCTACCCAGGTTCTTAAAATGTTTAGCACTCACCACTCTCCATTTGTTACCTAAAAGCCACTCACCCTATGCCAGTCAATCTGGCGATCAAACACAATCAGCCGTCTATCTTAAGCCTTTTGTAAAATATAGATATAACAGCCGTCCTCTTCTGAACGCTCTAGTAAAGGGTTGCCACTCAACTCAGAAAATGACTGAAAATCCCTCACTGAGCCCACATCCGTGGCAAGCACCTTCAGACTCTCGCCGGGCTGCATCTGATTCAGCGCCTGCTTTGCCTTTAACAACGGCAGAGGGCAAGACAATCCGCGCGCATCCACTTCTTTCATGAAATTAACCACCTCTTTTGTGGAATCATTGATCAGAGTCGCCGGAGACTCTTTTTTACAGGCACGTTTTAAGAAAGCGCCACTGTTAGCTAGCGCCTTGTTAGCAGGCACTCACTTTAAAGCCTGAAATAACGCCGTAAGACAGGTGTTTTACCTGTGCGCCCCGTCAAAAACTGTCACTCGCGATCCGCCCACAAAAGGATGTGGGGAGTAAATCGGACGCCAATAATGTCGAAGCCAGCAACAGACCACAAGTTTTAAGCGGATTTTCGACAATGGCTCCCTGATTCTAGCAATTTACCGCTAGCGGGTGCCCCATGATACGTTTTATGGGGCACCGTCATATAGAGCCCATTTGACTGCGCCAGACTGGTGAGAGCCATCCAACTGGGTTAGAGTTAGCCCACGCGACAAAGGTATTTATAACCCGTGCTGACACCCCCATTTAAACAATTCATAGACGGCCTACGCAGCCAAAAACTGGCAGGCATTTTACGTAAGCTGTCGGGCTATAAGTTGTCAGGCATCCTGCTTCTATCTGCTGCCCTGTACGGCACTGGTGCAGCGGCCAATTACAACTTGCCAGAACTGGGGGATGCCAGCTCAGCAGTGGTGTCGCCACAACAGGAGCGTGAACTGGGTCAAACCTGGCTGCGCATCTATCGCAGTCGAGTTCCCACCTCTACAGACCCGCTTTTATACAACTACCTCAACAACCTGATCAATCGACTCGCGCAGAGCAGCCAACTCAAAGATCGTCGTTTTGAGCTGATCGTGGTCAAAAACCCCACCATGAACGCGTTTGCGGTGCCGGGAGGTGTTATAGGTGTGCATACCGGCCTGTTTATGTACGCTGAATCCGAGGGGCAACTGGCCTCCGTACTGTCGCACGAATTGGCTCACTTGAGTCAGCGGCACTTTGCCCGGGGCGTGGAACATCAACAAAAGAACAGCATTCCCACCATGGCCGCCATGCTGGCCAGTCTGGTACTGGCCGCCACAGCCGGTGGCGATGCCGGACTCGCTGCCCTGACCGCCACTCAGGCCGCTGCACTGGACTCTCAACTGCGCTTCAGCCGCCAGAATGAGCAGGAAGCCGACCGCATCGGTATGCAAACCATGGTCGCCGCCGGCGAAGATCCCTATGCCGTTCCCGCCATGTTTGAAAGGATGCTCAAAGCCACTCGCTACAGCCGCCGCCCGCCCGAATTCTTGCTGACTCACCCCGTGACGGAAAGTCGGATCGCGGATGCAATGAACCGGGCCAACAAATACCCGCGGGAGCAACACCCGCAACATCTGGACTTTTTCCTGATGCGAGCCCGCATTCAGCTGGACCATGACAACACGCCGCAAGATGCCGTTAAACGGTTCCGCAGCGAACTGAATGGCGAGAGTCTGTCGCAGGAAGCCAGCCGTTACGGCCTGGTACTTGCCCTGACCGACAGCAATCAACCAGAGCAAGCCAGGGAGACACTTCAACCGCTGTTGGACAAAAGCCCCACCAAAGATGCGTACATCATTGCACTGGCGAACATCGAAGCCTCAGAACACAACTACGAAAAAGCCCTGAAACTGCTGGAAGATCAACTGAAAATCGATTCCGGTAACAGCGCCTACACCATACGCTATGCGGAATTGCTGATGAAAGCAGGCAAGTACGCCCGCGGCGAAGAAGTGCTGGAGCAATACGTCCGGCAGGATTCCAAAAACGATTACGCCTGGTACATTCTGGCAGAAGTTCACGGTCTGGCAGGCAACATACTGGGCGTGCACGAAGCCCGGGCCGAGTACTATATTTTGAATGGTGTGTACGACAAGGCCCAGCAGCAACTGCAAAACGCCTTAAAACTGTCGCGCGGAAACTATCACAAGACCGCCATCCTGCGGGAAAAGCTAAAGCAAGTAGACAAAATGCAGAAGGACAACGATAAACTGTGATGATTATCGTTGTCTAAATTAACGATTGCTCCAAATTAACGACTGTCTCAAATAAACGACCGCCTCAAGCGGCGACCTCAATAATGCGGTGGCCGTTCATCCGCAGCCGGCGCCTGAGGATCGTCCAGGCGAGACTCCATGGTTTTGAATTTTTCGGCCAGTAACTGCAACTGCATTTGCTGGCGGGACAACAGACGATCCTGCTCAGCAATTATCGTATCCAGCGCATTCAACGTATCTTCCTGAAACGCCAATCGCGTTTCCAACTCTTCAATCTGCTGCTGCATTTGTTGCTGTGTATCACCGCTGTCACTCATGATGTTTCCAATCTCAAATGTATCAATGTTTTCTAGGTTAATGTTTCACATTAATTGTCGACTATTCTGGACTGCTTCAATAATCGTTAGCCACGCAAGCAGCGATAAACCGACTGCAACAGAAGCTCTGCCCGCTCATCCATGGTGATGCTTAATCCCATCGCACGGCTGACATAACCAAAACCAAAATTCTCACTGTTATCGCCATAGCCCAGACTGCCACCGGCACCCGGATGGCAAAAATAACGCTGCGATTGAACACCCTCCGGCAATATACGCATAAAACCTGCCGCCAAACTGATTGGGCAGTGCAACACCTTGTCCCGCTCGGTATGGGTTTGTTCTTCCCAACATAACGAGCGATGGCTTGCGGGCAACAATCGTAGATCTGCAGTATCTGCCAGAGCCGCGTAAAAACGGGCCAGATCCCCAGCCGAGGCATGACCATTGGCAGCCGGTATTTGAGCCTGACGCCACGGCGGCTGATTCGTCCCCACCATCAGAGAAAGTGGATTGGAAAAAGCCTTGGCAGTCAGTCCTCTCGGATCATTGCTGATCGCTTCCGCAAGCAAACCACCACTTTTCTGACCTCTGGGGGACTTCAGTCCAGTGACATCGGCAATCTCTGCCAGCTCGTCGTCACGCAATCCGAATGTCCAGTTCAATCCCAAGGGACTGGCAATATGCTGCTGCACATAGGCATTAAAAGAATCACAACCACTGGCTCGGCGAACAACTTCCCCCAGTATCCAGCCATACAGCAGCGGCGAATACCCCTGCTCTTCTCCCGGCGTCCACCAGGGCGTCTCCTCGGCAATCCACCCAGTGATGCTCTGCCAATCGTAAATAGCGTCATCGGGCACCTTCGGGTGAAATGCATTTACACCTGAACGATGTGTGAGCACCTGACGAACGGTGATGTCCTGCTTACCCGACTGGGCAAATTCCGGCCAGAGTTCGGCAATTTTTTGATCGAGAGACAAAGCTCCCCGCTCCACCAACTGCAACACCGCAACTGCGACTACCGCCTTGCTGACGGAAAACACGTTGAGGCGGGTATTCTCTTGCCAGGGGTGCTGACCTTCTTTGTCTCTGGTGCCAGCCCAGAGGTTCACAACCGTCTCACCCTCATGAATCAGCGTGACCGCTGATCCGATTTCCCCATATTCAAGAAACAGCGTTTCGAACGCCTGTTGTACAGGCTCAAACCCGGGGCTGACATGGCCATTTATCAAGGTCATAAGGCAAACTCTCATGATTATCTCTGTCGGTTTATCATCTGCAATCAGCGCCTGAGCCAGTCTTGTCGGAGCTGAGCTTATTTAAAGCATCATACAGTAAAAGCCTCTTCCCAACCTGACATCCACCACAGGCTGTCACCCAAATGACACCCTCTGTTCACGGATCAGTCACAGAGCTGTCACCGTTTTGTCACAGCCAGATACCAGACTTTCACTGACCATTACCAGACGCTCATTGACCACCATAATCATTGACTACCATAACAAGGCGAATAGGCTATGCAGAGCTATCGAACCCTGTGGATTTCCGATGTTCACCTCGGCACCAAAGACTGCCAGGCAGCCCACCTCAACGATTTTCTCAAAAACCATCGGGCAGACAAAATCTATCTGGTGGGAGACATTATCGACGGTTGGAAAATGCGCTCGGGCATTTACTGGAAGAAGGATTTCACACAGGTACTTAGGCGACTACTGACACTGTCCAAGAAAGGCACTCAGATCGATTACATCACTGGCAACCACGATGAATTTCTGCGTCGCTTTGCCAACAATCGCTTCGACAATATCCATCTCTACAATCGGGTCACCCACACCACCGCCGACGGCCGCAAGCTGCTGGTAATTCACGGAGACCAGTTTGACAACGTCACCCGCTGCAGCCACTGGCTTCGGTTTCTGGGAGACAAAGGCTATGATCTGCTGATGGCCACCAATCGCATTTGCAACACTCTGCGAGCCAAATATGGTCGGGGCTACTGGTCCCTGGCCGGGTTTCTCAAGCACCATATTCCCAGAGCACAGATGTACATTGAGGAGTATGAGCAGGCGGTGGCTCACGCGGCTGAAAAACAGGGATTTGACGGTGTTGTCTGTGGCCATATACACCACGCTGCTGACAAACAAATCGGCAAGGTGGAGTACTACAACACCGGCGACTGGGTTGAGTCCTGCACGGCTCTGGCAGAAGACGAAGACGGCACCATTCATCTTCTCCACTGGCGTAAAGGCGACTCAGACTCGACGCCGGACGATCTGGATCAGGAAAAAGACCTCGATGTCGGGCTAGAATTCCCTCCGTCCATTGCCGCCCGCCTATCCGAAGAGATTCTGCTGCAAGCGCTCAAGACATCCTAATCCGCCAAAACACTGCCACAATAGCGGCAATAGAGCGCATCACGCTCGTGGCCGACGCTGGTACATTCTTCACAACGACGGGACGTTCGATCACGCTGCATTTCGTTGGCCAGCTCGGCAGTTAAAATACCCGTCGGCACAGCGATTATGGAGTAACCGGTCAGCATCGCCAGGGACGCAATCATCTGTCCCAATACCGTCTGCGGCGTGATATCGCCATAGCCTACGGTGGTTATCGTCACAATTGTCCAGTAAATGCTTTTCGGAATACTGGTAAAACCGTGCTCAGGGCCCTCAACCACAAACATCAACGATCCGAAGATCGTCGACAGCACCAGTACCGACGAAAAGAAGATAAAGATCTTGCGACGCGACATCGCCATTGCCCGCATCAGCACATTGGCTTCCGTCAAATAACGCGCCAATTTCAGAATCCGGAACACCCGCAGAACCCGCAGCAAACGAATCATCAACAGGTAATTCATGTCGTCCATGAACAACCCCAGATACGACGGCAAAATCGCCAACAGATCTACCAACCCGTAAAAGCTGCGAATGTATCGCCCGGGGTGAGGTGAGCAGTAGATACGCACCAAATATTCAACCGTAAATATCCCGGTAAAAAACCACTCCACGGAAAGCAACCATTGACCGTAGTGCCTATCAATACTGGCAACCGACTCCAAAATCATCGTCAGTACGCTAAGCAGAATGCAGTAGATCAGCACCATATCGAAACGCTTGCCGGCAGGCGTTCCTGTTCCAAAGATGATGGTGTATAGCTTTTGCCGCAGCGGAGTAAATTCCATATTCGACCCTGAAACCCTTTTGGATGAAAGCTTGTTGAAATTAGCTGACACGTCAATTTAACCCAAACTACCCTAACATAGCTCAGAGCTGGGCTTCTGCCTATACCAGACGACACTCGCACGCCTTTCAGGTGCCGATGAGCTGGGGTACCATAGCTCTACGTTCACCACCCCGAATCATCTATCAGGATAACAGGACATCCCGTGGCCCTAGTGTTTAAATCCCTGCGCTGCCCTCACTGCCAGCAACCCATCGACAAGCCCCTGCTCAAACAGCACGGCTTGTTGCAGGCATTCCTCAAGCGCAAACCCTTCCCCTGTCCTCATTGCCAGGAACAGGCGGTCTTACCGGAAAAGTACGAAACCCTCATATCCATAGGCATTCTGACGGCGGTCATTTTAGCGCCGCTGCTGCTGGTGTGGGAGGTTAGTTTCGTCGACAGTAAGTTACTCTTCGGCCTGGGCGCCGCGCTAGCGATTGCCGGACTGATCACGCAAAAACTGGATAAAGCCTGAGGCAAATTAATCATGAGCAAGAATTCACGACTGGTTTTCTCCACCGACCAGGGACGCATTAAGGAAGACGAGCCCAAGACAGAAACAGCGGATACCGGTGATGGCATTGTGCGCCTGCATCGCGAAACCAAAGGCCGCAAAGGCAAAGGCGTGACCCTGGTCAGCGGATTGGGACTGGCAGGCGACGAGCTGAAAAAACTGGCCAAACAACTCAAACAGCAGTGCGGAGTTGGCGGAGCCATCAAAGACGGCGTGATTGAAATTCAGACTGACGACCGGGAAAAACTCAAGACGCTGCTGGAAAAACAGGGTTTTACTGTCAAACTGGCCGGAGGCTAAACCTTGTCTTCCAATTCTGAAACACACTCCAATACATTGTCAGATGAGCTGTCCGACGAACAACGGCTGCTGATCAGCCTGGTCAGAACCAAAATGCCGTTTGGGAAATATCAGGGGCGCCTGCTGGCAGATCTCCCTGAAGCTTACGTCCTGTGGTTTGAACGAGAGGGCTTCCCCAAAGGCACACTCGGCCGCCAGCTGGCCATGCTGCATACCATCAAGGTGAACGGCCTGGAAAGTCTTCTGGATCCCCTGAGGTAACCCTCACCACCTATGAAAAGCGGCTCTGCCCTCTCCTCCTGCCAACAACAGCTTGCCAACAACAGCCTGCCGGCTAACAACACCCTTACGAGGTAAACCGGCAGCCGAACTGGCACGCTCCCTGCAATTCCTCACTGAAACTGCCTAAAACAGGGTCTGTGCGCCATAAATTTGGCGTGATAGACGCTGCCAGCAGCCCGATTTCTTTCTGAGACACTCTGTATGGATGCCGTTACTATGGAAACCATCAATATCTGGCCTTTAATTGACACCGCCTTTAAAGTCGCTCTGGGAGCGCTGATCGCCGGTTTCAGCTTGTGGCTGAGCCAGAACCGCCTTCCCACCCGAGGCCCCAAGCCAAATCGGCGACTGGAAATTCTCGAAGCCATCTCCTGCGATATTGGCAATGTGAATCACATTTTCGCCAAATATTCGTCACTGGTCATCGAGTCCACGCGCTTTGGCAACCGCTGGCCACCTGCCCGCAAGACAGAGCTGGACAAGGTCAACGGGGAGCTGGTGGAAGAATTCCGCAAAATGGCGGGCGCCGAAGACAAACTGCTGATGCTGGGCGAAAAAGCCCTGGAAAAGACTCTCAGACTCTACGGAGCCAAAATCGCCCAGTTCCGTAAACAAGTCTATGTGGGCAGACAGGATATTACCGAGCAGGAAATTGTGCAGTTAAAGCAGGACATCCTGCAGTTGAGAGAGAAGTTCTACGATATTCTGAGCCACAAATACGATCGCCTGCTGACAGCTTAAATGCATTGATTAAGCACAATCAGGAAAACAAAATATTTGGGGATATGAATGCAGGTGCCGAGCGGCACCTGCCAGAGAAGCGGCTTTCAACAAGCTCGCTCAAATTACTCGCCGATTAAACGTTACCGAAACTCATCAAACGCTTGTAACGGTTTTCAATTAATTCCTCGACTGGCTGTGCAGAAAGACGATCCACCTGGTCAATCAGACGGGCCTGCAACTTCGCAGCCATCGTATCGATGTCTCGGTGAGCGCCACCCAAAGGCTCGGCAATGGTTTCATCCACCAGGCCCAGCTTTTCGAGATTGGAAGAGGTCACACCCATGGCTTCAGCCGCCAATGGTGCCTTGTCCACTGTCTTCCAGATAATGTTCGCGCAACCTTCCGGAGAAATCACGAAGTAGGTGGAGTACTGCAGCATGTTCAGATGATCGCCGACACCGATAGCCAATGCGCCACCGGATGAACCTTCACCGATTACGGTACAAATAATAGGGGTTCTGAGTCGAGACATGACCGCCAGATTCTGAGCAATGGCTTCACTGATACCACGCTCTTCACTGTCGATACCGGGATAGGCGCCCGGGGTGTCAATCAGGGTTAGCACCGGCATTTTGAAACGCTCAGCCATTTCCATCAAACGCAGAGCTTTTCGATAACCTTCAGGCTTGGGCATACCAAAGTTGCGGGAAACCTTGTCCGGAACGCTGCGACCTTTCTCTTCACCGATCACCATCACTGGCTTGCCGTCGAGACGGCCAACACCGGCTACGATCGCCTTGTCATCACCGAAGTGACGATCACCGTGCAGCTCATCCCAGTCGGTGAACATGCGCTTGATGTAATCCTGAGTGTAGGGGCGCTGGGGGTGACGAGCCACCTGAACCACTTGCCATGGAGTCAGGTTGGAGTAAATGCTCTCTGTTAACTTGATGCTTTTCTCGCGAAGCTTGGAAATCTCTTCGGCGATATTCAGATCGTTATCAGTTCCCACCAATTGAAGCTCTTCGATTTTGGCTTCCAGGTTGGCAATAGGTTGTTCAAACTCGAGGTAATTTGGATTCATAACTACCAGTTCATTCCGGACATCAGGTTATTGTCTGAGGGCTTCTGCAGGAGCGCTTGCCAGTAGGCAAAATCGCCGTAAACCCTTGATTTAAGCCACTTACCATACGCGAAAGCCTGAAACGAGTCGACCACTTTTGGCGGGATTCACGGCCTTGGTGGCTGAATCGCCACTCAGGCCTCATATCCTTCTCAGACATTTTTTATTTCCTGATCGATCATTTGATCATTTCGTCTTCAACAACCCACAAAGTGACCACACATCAATCAAGTCGAACAAAATACAACCCGACCGAAGGCGTGATCAATATTCGAGCGAAACGTTATCCTGCCCACAGACATCTCTGAGATTTTCCAACAACTCATCCTGAGGACGGACTCGCCAGGTTGACCCTAATAATAGACGACCCTCAGCATCCGGGCGTTGATAATTCAGTTTTACCGCACAACGACCTTCACGGTAGGGCTCAAGCAGGGTAGCCAGCTGCTTCGGGAAGGACTGCGACAACCGTTCTGACTTCACCTCGATCACCAGTCCACGAGCCAGATCGATCCGCGCATCGGCCAGGCTGCGAACTTTTTCGGCCCGCATTTTCAAGCCACCGCTATACTCGTCAAAGTTAACCTGCCCTTCAATGATCAGCATGCCGTCTTTAACCAGCTTGTCCCGGTATTCATTAAAGGTGTCAGAAAAGACTGCGCACTCAATGCGACCGGAACGATCGTCCAACGTAACGAACGCCATATTGTCACCGCGCTTGGTTTTCATCACGCGCAATCCCACCACCAGACCGGCAACGTTCTGACTGCTTTTATCAGCCTTGAGGTCCACAATCCGCGACGACACCAGGTGCTTCAGTTCGTGACGATACTCTTCGATGGGGTGACCGGTCAGATACAGACCCAGCGTGTCTTTCTCGCCACTTAAACGCTCTTTAATGCTCCAGCTGCGCACCTTGCGGAATTCTGCGTAGACATCCGCACCGCTCTCTGCCGTCGGCATCACATCACCGAACAAATCGGTCATACCGGCACTGGCGTTAGCGGCGCTTTGCTCTGCGGCTTTTACCGCTTCCAGCATGGCGGCAAACATCACAGCCCGATCGTAATCGCGATCAACACCCGGTGAGATACCGTCCAGTGCGCCTGAGCGAATCATGGCCTCCAGGGCTCTCTTGTTGACCTTACGGGGATCAATGCGGGCACAGAAGTCAAACAGGTCAGTAAACGGGCCGGTCTTGCGCGCTTCGATAATATTTTCGATCGGGCCTTCACCCAGCCCCTTGATCGCGCCCAAGCCATAAATAATGTTGCCTTCGTCGTCGACGTTAAAGTGAAACTCACCCTGATTCACGTCGGGCGGCAGCAGTGCCAGCCCCATCTCCCGACACTCTTCAATGAAGGTCACAACCTTGTCGGTTTTATCCATGTCCGACGACATGGTAGCCGCCATAAATTGTGCAGGATAATGCGCTTTCAGCCAGGCGGTTTGATAAGACACGACGGCATAGGCCGCGGAGTGAGATTTGTTAAAACCGTAACCGGCAAACTTTTCCACCAGGTCGAAGATCTTCATCGCCAGATCCGGATCGACTCCCTGCCCCTTCGCACCGTCCGCAAAGGTCGAACGCTGCTTGGCCATTTCTTCGGGTTTCTTTTTACCCATGGCCCGACGCAGCATGTCGGCGCCGCCCAGCGAGTAACCCGCGAGCTCCTGCGCGATCTGCATCACCTGTTCCTGATAGACGATAACGCCGTAGGTAGGTTTCAGAATCGGTTCGAGTTTTTCGTGCTGGTATTTTGCATCCGGATACGCCACCTGCGCGCGACCGTGCTTCCGGTTAACGAAGTCGTCAACCATGCCGGAATCCAGAGGCCCCGGACGGAACAGCGCCACCAGCGCGATCATGTCTTCAATGTTGTCCGGCTGCAGACGCTTGATCAGGTCTTTCATCCCGCGGGATTCCAGCTGGAACACCGCCGTGGTTTGCGCGGCTTTCAGTAGCTTAAAGGTCTGAACATCGTCCAGAGGAATGGCTTCGATCACCAGCGGCTCTTCCCCCAGTTTCTCACGCTGAAGATCGATCATCTTGCGCGCCCAATCGATGATCGTCAGGGTTCTCAAGCCGAGAAAGTCGAACTTCACCAAGCCCGCGTCTTCCACATCCCCTTTGTCGTACTGGGTCACCAAACCACCGCCGGTTTCGTCACAGTAGAGTGGCGAAAAGTCCGTCAGCTTGGTAGGGGCAATCACCACACCACCGGCGTGCTTACCCACGTTACGGGTCAAGCCTTCAAGCTTGAGAGCCACCTCCCAGATTTCCTGGGCCTCTTCGTCGACTTCCAGAAATTCCCGCAGGGCATCTTCCTGCTCAAATGCCACCTGCAACTTCATCCCAGGATCCGGCGGGATCATTTTTGAGAGCTTGTCCGCCAAACCGTAGGATTTACCCTGTACCCGCGCCACGTCCCGCACCACCGCCTTCGCCGCCATGGTACCGAAGGTGATGATCTGCGAAACGGCATCGCGACCGTAATTGTCTGCCACATAGCTGATCACCTTGTCGCGGTTTTCCATGCAGAAATCCACGTCAAAGTCAGGCATCGAAACCCGTTCGGGGTTCAAGAACCGTTCGAACAGCAGGTCGTATTCCAACGGATCCAAATCGGTAATTTTCTGCACATAGGCCACCAGAGAGCCTGCACCGGAACCCCGCCCTGGCCCCACCGGGATATCGTGATCTTTGGCCCACTGAATAAAGTCCATCACGATCAGGAAGTAGCCCGGGAACCCCATTTGCATAATGATGTTGAGTTCGAACTGCAGCCGCGCAAGATAGGCCTTGTAGGTCTCTGGAAATTCCGGCGCGGAGGTGTCGTACAAAAAGTCGAGACGCTCATCGAGCCCCTCGTAAGAGATCTTCTGGAAAAAAACATTGGTACGCAGCATGGCCGCGTATTCCGGCTCGTGCTCGCGTCCGGCCCAGCTTTCAGCCATGGCGTCGCGGGCGTAACCGACAAAAGTGTCGTAGGGCACTCTGTTTTTAAAGTAGGGATCTTCTTCAAAGTCGTCGGGAATCGGGTAATCTGGCAAATAGTACTTGCCCAGTTCGATATCCAGCGTACAGCGCTTGGCAATTTCTACCGTGTTTTCCAGAGCCTCGGGAATATCGGCAAACAGTTCGGACATTTCTGCCGGGCTGCGTAAATACTGCTCGTCACTGTAGCGGCGCTCACGACGTGGATCATCCAGTGCACGCCCCTCACCGATACACACCCGCGCTTCGTGAATATCAAATTCGTCGGCGGCAATGAACCGACAGTCGTTAGTGGCAACTACCGGACATTGGTACTGATCTGCCAGCGCGACAGCCTTGTGCAGATACCCTTCTTCCTGCGGCCGTCCGGTACGCTGCAATTCCATATAGAATCGATCGGGAAAATCCTGCATCCAACCCTGTAGTAATTCACTGGCAAGCGCCTGCTTGGAAGCCAGCAGCGCCTGTCCCACATCGCCGAACTTGGCGCCGGATAAGGCAATCACATCATCGCTGAGCTCACTGATCCACTCCCGCTGCAGGTAGGGCTCACCGAGGTACTGCCCCTTTTGATAGCCACGCGAGATCAGCTCGGTGATATTTTTGTAGCCCCGGGTATTCATCGCCAGCAGCGTCACCAGATAGGGCGCGATATCGTCATTGTCAGACTTCACCCAGAAATCCGACCCGCAAATGGGCTTGATGCCCGCCCCCATCATGGCCTTGTAGAACTTCACAAGGCCAAAGAAATTACAGTGGTCAGTGATCGCACACGCCGGCATACCCATGGACTCCAGGGCACCCACGAGTGGTTTAACACGAATGAGACTGTCCGACAGGGAAAATTCGGTATGCAGACGAAGGTGAATAAATTCAGGGGTCATAGGGCTGGCCGGAGCTGTCTTTTCAGAGATTTGTCGGACTCAACATTCTAGCGAAAACAGGGCCGAATAACAGGAAATTCACCGATTGTTTTAACCGGTTGTCACGCATCAGGAGCAGGAGTTATCAACCCCGCGACATGGGGCATGAAGAGGGAAATAGACACAGGGAACCGGGGCCACAGAGTGCAGCCCCAATACAGTAGACAATCGCGAATCAATTAAGACTTATTAAAATCCAGCATGCGCTGCAAAGGCTTCATCGCCCGCTGGCGCAGATCGTCATCCACAAAGATTTCGCAGCCGTCGCCATTGATTAATACACTCTTGAGGTTATCCAGTGCATTCATGGCCATCCACGGACAGTTGGCACAACTGCGACAAGTGGCACCATTACCGGCGGTTGGCGCGATAATCAGCTCTTTTTCCGGAGCCAGCTGCTGCATTTTGTAGAAAATGCCCTGGTCCGTCGCCACGATAAACTGCTTATTGGGCATGGTCTGCGCGGCCTTGATCAGCTGCGAGGTCGAACCCGCCACGTCGGCGATATCCACGACACTTTCCGGCGACTCCGGGTGCACCAGCACAGCGGCTTCGGGGTATTTTTCCTTCAGATCCAAAACGCCCTGCGCTTTGAACTCCTCGTGCACAATACAGGCACTGTCCCACAACAGGACATCGGCACCGGTTTGCTTCTGCACATAGCGCCCAAGGTGTTTGTCGGGAGCCCAGAGAATTTTTTCGCCCTGCGAATCCAGATAATCCACCACATCCAGTGCAATACTGGAAGTCACAACCCAGTCTGCACGGGCTTTCACCGCCGCCGAGGTATTGGCATACACCACCACGGTACGGTCCGGGTGCTGGTCACAGAAATCGGAGAACTCGTCCGCGGGGCAACCCAGATCCAGAGAACAGGTAGCTTCCAGCGTTGGCATCAAAACGCGTTTTTCAGGGGTGAGGATTTTGGCAGTTTCACCCATAAACTTAACGCCAGCCACGATCAGGGTTTCTGCATCGTGCTGCTTGCCAAAACGAGCCATTTCCAGCGAATCTGAGACACAACCGCCGGTCTCTTCCGCCAGCGCCTGAATCACAGGATCGGTGTAGTAATGCGCTACCAGAACCGCATTCTGCTCTTTCAGCAGACGCTTGATATCACTTTTGTAGGATTCCTGCTCCGCTTCACTCATCACAGAGGAAGGCACAGTGGCGAAGTGCTCACGCACCAACTCACGGGCATCTTCTTTTGCAGGTACTTTTTCAATGACAGTCATGGGCCAATCCGACTTACCTTTTTCGAGCCGGGCATTTTAACATGCTGGCAATAAATCGTCGCTAAAATATAGTGCCACCTGACTATTTTTTAACCTTCGACTGGCTTCACAGGAATGAAACAACAAGAATCAGCCAAGAAGCAAGACCGTTATTTCTAT
>NZ_CBFIHX010000052.1:0-24527 GCF_965662505.1 Pseudomaricurvus sp.
TTGCCGAGCCCGGCTTCAGATCCGTCGCACCCGGCAACGGCGTCAGCATATGAGCGCCGGTTTCGGTCTGCCACCAGGTATCCACAATCGGACAACGGCTTTCGCCCACCACGCGGTGATACCACTCCCAGGCTTCCGGATTGATCGGCTCGCCTACGGTGCCCAACAAGCGCAGGGATTCGCGATTGGTGTTTGTCACCATCTCATCTCCGGCTCCCATCAACGCACGGATGGCCGTAGGGGCGGTGTAGAAAATATTGACCTGATGCTTATCGACAATTTCCCAGCAGCGCGAAGCCGTTGGGTAGGTGGGCACCCCTTCAAACATCAGGGTAATGGCGCCATTGTTCAGCGGTCCGTAAACGATGTAGCTGTGACCGGTGACCCAGCCTACATCCGCGGTACACCAGTAGATTTCACCGTCTTTGTAGTCAAAGGTGTACTTGTGTGTCATGGCCGACTGCAACAAATAACCGGCCGTGGTGTGCAACACCCCTTTGGGTTTTCCGGTGGAGCCGGAGGTGTAGAGGATAAACAGCGGATCTTCCGCCGCCATAGGTTCGGGCGCACACTCTGCGGAAGCCTGAGCAACCGCCTCTTCGTACCACAGATCGCGGCCTTCCGACCATTCCACAGAACCACCGGTGCGCTTGACCACCACACAGGTATGCACGTTCGGGCACCCATCGAGCGCCTTGTCCGCATTCACTTTCAGAGGAATGGCTTTGCCTCCGCGCACGCCTTCATCGGCGGTGATGAGCACCTGACAGTCGGAATCCAGAATACGTCCTTGCAGAGCGTCAGGGGAGAAACCGCCGAAAACGATGGAGTGCACCGCGCCAATACGGGTACAAGCCAGCATGGCGTAAGCGGCTTCCGGAATCATGGGCATGTAGATGCAAACGCGGTCGCCCTTTTTAACGCCGCGGTCTTTTAGCACATTGGCCAGCTTACACACTTCTTCGTGCAGCTGACGGTAGGTGATGTTTTTGTCGTCGCTGGGGTCGTCGCCTTCCCAAATGATGGCGACCTGATCGCCGCGGGTCGCCAGATGGCGGTCAATGCAGTTCACGCTGACGTTCAATTCACCATCGCCAAACCAGCTTGCGGTTCCCTTGTGGAAATCAAACTCCTGAACCTTGCTGAAGGGCTTGCTCCAGGTCAGAAACTCATTGGCCTGTTCAGCCCAGAACGTATCCGGATCCTCCACCGACTGGCGATACATGGCGTCGTACTTTGCGCGATCAATCCAGGCGGTTTTGGCCGTTTCGGCCGGCACGGGGTAAACATGTACCTCTGACATAACAACTCCCTCAACTACTTATTAATATGTTTGCTTTAGACAGCTTGCTTATCTTTCTGATCGAACCATCATAAACCAGGGTTTTGGATTGCTAAACCCTACTTTAGTAGAGAGAAGACCAAACGAGTAGCGGGAAGGCAGAAACAAAAAAGGGCGAACCCTGAGGTTCGCCCTTTTGATAGCGCAGAACAGCTGACGTCAAAATCAGATGTACTTAACTTCGTCGATTTCGTACTCAACTTCACCGCCTGGAGTGCGAATGACGGCGATATCACCAATCTCTTTACCAATCAAACCCCGTGCGATGGGCGAATTGATGGAGATCTTGTTGATCTTAACATTGGCCTCATCATCGCCGACGATTTTATAGGTCACCGTCTCATCGGTATCCACGTTGACAATCACCACGGTAGTGCCAAAAATCACCTTCTCGCCTTTCGGCAACTGGGAGATATCAATCACCTGGGCACTGGCCAACTTGCCTTCGATCTCCTGAATACGACCTTCACAAAAACCCTGTTGCTCACGGGCAGCGTGATACTCGGCGTTTTCTTTCAGATCACCGTGCTCACGAGCCTCGGCAATAGCCTGAACAATGCGTGGACGTTCGACTTTTTTCAGGTTATCCAGCTCTTCACGCAAAGCGTTAGCGCCTTCAACCGTCATTGGAACTTTATTCATCCTGCAATTCTCCCGTGCAGCTCTTGTAAGCTGCGAACTTGCTGCTGCTGTCCGAAACGCAGAGCCATACACACCGCTGCCGCACCGGCAATGGTGGTGGTGTAGTAAACGCGGTGGTTTTCCGCACTGCGACGAATGGAAGCAGAGTCTTTAATCGCCTGCTTGCCTTCCGTGGTGTTAAACACCATGGAGATCTCGTCGTTTTTGATCATGTCCACAATGTGGGGGCGGCCTTCAATGACCTTGTTCACCACATCCACATTGAGACCGTGTCCGGCCAGGAACTTGGCGGTACCGCGGGTCGCCACCAGATCAAAGCCCAGATCCACCAAATCATTGGCAACCGGCAGCAATTCATCCTTGTCGCAGTCGCGCACACTGATAAACACGCGACCGGTGGTCGGGATCTCGTCACCGGCACCCAGCTGAGCTTTGGCGTAAGCTTCGGCAAAGGTATCGCCGACGCCCATCACCTCACCGGTCGACTTCATTTCCGGCCCCAGAATCGGGTCAACCGCCGGGAACTTGTTGAACGGGAACACCGCCTCTTTGACGCTGTAGTAGTTCGGCACGATTTCGGTGGTAAAGCCCTGATCGGCCAGGCTCTTGCCCGCCTGCACTCTGGCCGCCACTTTCGCCAGCGACACGCCGATGCACTTGGAGACGAACGGCACGGTACGGGAACCCCGCGGGTTAACCTCGATCACGTAGATCTCACCGCCCTGATAGGCCAACTGTACATTCATCAGACCAATCACGCCCAGCTCAACTGCCATCTTGCGCACTTGCTCACGCATTTCATCCTGAACACTGGCAGGCAGAGAGTACGGAGGCAAAGAACAGGCCGAATCGCCTGAGTGAACACCACACTGCTCAATGTGTTGCATGATGGCACCGATGACAACATCAGTACCGTCACAGACGGCGTCAATATCCACTTCAATAGCGGCATTGAGGAAGTGATCCAAAAGCACAGGGGCATCATCCGATACCTGTACCGCTTCGCGCATGTACTGGCGCAACTCTTCCTCTTTGTAAACGATCTCCATCGCGCGTCCACCCAGAACATAGGATGGACGGACAACCAGTGGATAACCCACTTGCACAGCCATACGCACCGCTTCTTCGGTGGAGCGCACAATGGCGTTCTCCGGCTGCTTCAAATCCAGACGCATCAGCATCTGCTGGAAGCGCTCGCGGTCTTCCGCGCGGTCGATGGCTTCCGGGCTGGTACCGATAATCGGCACGCCTTCGGCTTCCAGTGCACGGGCCAGCTTCAGCGGTGTCTGACCACCGAACTGCACGATCACACCTTTTGGCTTCTCTTTGCGCACGATTTCGAGCACGTCTTCCAGAGTCACCGGCTCAAAGTACAGGCGATCGGAAGTGTCGTAATCGGTGGAAACGGTTTCGGGGTTACAGTTAACCATAATGGTTTCGTAACCGTCGTCGCGACAGGCCAGAGCCGCGTGCACACAGCAGTAATCGAATTCGATACCCTGACCAATACGGTTCGGACCACCACCCAATACCATGATCTTTTCACGATCAGATGGCTCCGACTCGCACTCTTCCTCGTAGGTTGAGTACATGTAAGCCGTCGAGGTGGAGAACTCTGCCGCACAGGTATCCACACGCTTGTACACCGGGTGGATACCCAGCTTGTTGCGGTGACTGCGCAGGGTCTTCTCACTCACGCTCAACAACTCACCCAGACGTTTGTCAGAGAAGCCTTTGCGCTTCATACGGAACATCAGCTCTGCGGTGATCTCGGTCAGCGGCATGGCGGACAGTACCTGCTCAGACTTGATCAGGTCTTCAATCTGCACCAGGAACCAGGGGTCAATGGCGGAGATTTCGTAGACTTCGTCGACACTCATACCGGCGCGGAAAGCATCGCCCACGTACCAGATGCGCTCAGCGCCCGGCGTCGAAAGGTCGCGACGGATATGAGCCATGGCATCGTCGGAGTTCAGATCCACGATCGGCTCGAAGCCAGCGGAACCCACTTCCAGACCGCGCAGTGCTTTCTGTACCGATTCCTGGAAGGTGCGGCCAATGGCCATTACTTCACCCACAGACTTCATCTGGGTTGTCAGGCGCGCATCGGCATCGCCGAACTTCTCAAAGGTGAAGCGTGGAATCTTGGTGACAACGTAATCGATAGACGGCTCAAAAGAAGCCGGAGTCGCACCACCGGTGATATCGTTCTGCAATTCGTCCAGGGTGTAACCCACTGCCAGCTTGGCCGCCACCTTGGCAATCGGGAAACCGGTTGCCTTGGACGCCAGCGCCGACGAGCGGCTCACGCGAGGATTCATCTCAATCACCACCAGACGACCGGTTTTCGGATCCATGGCGAACTGAACGTTGGAACCACCGGTTTCCACACCGATCTCACGCAGTACCGCCAGTGAGGCGTTACGCATGATTTGCAATTCTTTGTCGGTCAGTGTCTGGGCAGGGGCCACGGTGATGGAGTCGCCGGTGTGCACGCCCATCGGGTCGAAGTTCTCAATGGAGCAGACGATGATGCAGTTGTCGTTCTTATCGCGAACCACCTCCATCTCATACTCTTTCCAGCCCAGCAGCGATTCGTCGATCAGCAGCTCATTGGTGGGCGACAGATCCAGACCGCGGGTACAGATCTCTTCGAACTCTTCCCAGTTGTAAGCGATACCGCCACCGGAACCACCCATGGTGAAGGACGGACGAATAATGACCGGGAAGCCAAACTTTTTCGGCACTTCCAGGGCTTCTTCCATGGAGTGCACAATGTCGGCACGAGCACATTCCAGACCGATGCGCTTCATGGCCTTGTCGAACAGATGGCGATCTTCCGCCATGTGAATGGCTTGCTGGTTAGCACCGATCAACTCGACGTTGTATTTATCCAGTACGCCATTGTCGTGCAGCGCCAGCGCGCAGTTCAGCGCCGTCTGGCCACCCATGGTCGGCAATACCGCATCCGGGCGCTCTTTCTCAATGATTTTTTCTACCGTGCGCCACTCGATGGGCTCGATGTAAGTCGCGTCCGCCATGGACGGGTCGGTCATGATGGTGGCCGGGTTGGAGTTCACCAGAATCACCCGGTAACCCTCTTCGCGCAGGGCTTTACAAGCCTGGGCGCCAGAGTAGTCGAATTCACAGGCCTGACCGATAACGATCGGCCCCGCACCCAGGATCAGAATACTTTGTATGTCAGTTCTTTTTGGCATGTTGTGCTCTATCTATCTCTCGGGTTGGATGTCTGATGTCGGATGAGGCGACCGCGGTGATGTTGACCCGGGTCTGCGCTGCATCTGACATCGAACCACGAACAAATGTCCTGTTGTTTGCGCTTTTATGTGCCGGCGTCTTAACGACGCTCCTGCATCAACTCAATAAAGTGATCAAACAACGGTGCGGCATCGTGTGGGCCTGGACTGGCTTCCGGGTGTCCCTGGAAGCTGAACGCGGGCTTGTCGGTACGATGAATCCCCTGCAGGGTGCCATCGAACAGTGACTTGTGCGTCACCTTCAGATTAGCAGGCAGGCTCGCTTCGTCTGCGGCAAAACCGTGGTTCTGGCTGGTAATCATCACAGTACCGTCTTCGATGTTCTGTACCGGGTGGTTGCCCCCGTGGTGACCGAGGCCCATCTTGACGGTTTTCGCGCCAGAGGCCAGAGCCAGCAGCTGATGCCCCAGACAAATGCCAAACACAGGAATGTCGGTTTCCAGAAACGTCTTGATGGCGTCGATGGCGTAATCGCAGGGTTCCGGGTCACCGGGACCATTGGACAGGAAGATGCCATCCGGATTCATCGCCAGAACGTCAGCGGCCGGGGTTTTGGCAGGCACAACCGTCAGATCACACCCGCGATCCACCAGCATCCGCAGAATATTGCGTTTCACGCCATAGTCGTAGGCCACCACTTTAAATTTGAACTCAGACGGAGTGACAAACCCCTGACCCAGCTGCCAGCTGCCCTCTTGCCAGGAATAGCTTTCCTGCGTGGTCACTTCTTTGGCCAGATCCAGACCTTTGAGCCCGCCGAAGTCTTTGGCTGCTGCCAGCGCCTGCTCTTCATCCACAGTGCCCGCCATGATGCAGCCTTTCTGAGCGCCCTTGTCACGCAGAATACGGGTCAGGCGACGAGTGTCGATGTCGGCGATGCCGAGAATGTTGCGCTGCTTTAGATATTCATCCAGAGACTGTTCGCTGCGGAAGTTGCTGGCCATCAACGGCAGATCACGAATCACCAGGCCGGCAGCCCATATGCGATCGCATTCTTCATCTTCGCTGTTGGTACCAGTGTTGCCGATATGCGGGTAAGTCAGCGTGACGATCTGCTGTGCGTAGGAGGGGTCGGTTAATATTTCCTGATAACCGGTCATTGCGGTGTTAAACACCACCTCTCCGGCGGAGATTCCATCAGCACCGATGGCGCTGCCGCGGAATACGCTACCGTCTTCAAGTACCAGGATGGCGGGTCTGTCCATCTGATGGGTAAGGGCACCAGTTGTCAAGTTAGACTCCTCATGTGTTTTGGCTTCATTTTCAGGCTGTATCGTACCGGCCATGGGGGCTGGCGGGCATTCACAGCAGTGGCGCTTTCGCGCTGTGCATTCATTTCTGTCGATCGATCTGACTGTCAGCAACCAGAGGCCGGTTCACTGGGTCGCGGCTTTTCACTAGCCCGAGCAACGCTGCCGCGCGATATCTGTCGCACGTTATGGGGTAGCTCGTTAAGCCACATACAGTGTCTGGGGTAGGAATTGTCCGGTCCGCTGCAAATAAGACAGTTGCAAAAAAGCGAGATGAAACCCTCGGCTTCATCTCGCTTCTGAATTATTTGCATCTCATAACCATCAACCAGTGTTGCTACCATCCCGCCCAGCTACTCACACGACTGTCAATCAGCCTGTTTTGCAGTGGAAAATGTAACAACCAGTCTAGTTCGCTTATGCGGCCTTGGCCAAGATCGATCTGAGGCGCGATTGTACGCGATTTGTCCTGCTTATGTCCAATGCCAGATGCCCCCTGAAGTGTAGCATCCGGCATGGACATGGTGACTCAGCGGATCAGATGCGGAACTGCTTAACAATCCCTTCCATCTTGGCAGCCATTTGCGCCAGAGAAGCCGTGCTGGAGGCAATTTCCACCGAGCCCTCGGAGGTTGAACGCGCCGCATCGGCGATGTTGTTCATATTGCGCTCCATCTCGCGGGTGGCGGCACTTTGCTCTTCCGAGGCACTGGCCATTTGGTTGGTTTTGTCTTTAATCGAACTGACGCCCTCGGTGATGGCATCCAATGAGCGGCTGGCCGCTTCAGCGTGCTCCACAGACTCACCGGCCTGAGTGGTGCCCTTGGCCATCATTTCGACCGCTTCCAGCGCACCGTTCTGCAGGCGCTCAATCATCTGCTGAATCTCCTGAGTGGAGCTCTGGGTACGGGACGCCAGGGTGCGAACCTCGTCAGCAACCACCGCAAAACCACGCCCCTGCTCACCGGCGCGGGCGGCCTCAATGGCGGCATTCAGTGCCAACAGATTGGTTTGCTCAGCAATACCGCGAATCACATCCAGCACCGAGCCGATGTTGTCACTCTCTTGCTGCAGCTTGTCGATCACCGCAGAAGCCGCATTGATGTCTTTGGACAGGCTCTCGATCTGCGCCATGGTTGCAGTCACAACACGATTGCCCTCTTTGGCCTCGGAATCTGCCTGCTCGGCGTTGTCGGCGGTCTGAGTGACGTTATGAGCCACATCTTCCACCACGGCGGCCATTTCACGCACCGCAGCCACAACCTGCTGAATCTCAGACTGTTGACTGACCACACCGCGCTCAGTCTCTTTTGCGGTGTCCGACAAGCGGGTGGCGCTGCCGTTCAGCTCGGTCGCGGTGGTAGAGAAATCAGAAATAATGTTGTGCACCCGGGCAATAAAGGTATTAAACCACTGCGCCAGCTGGCCCACTTCATCTTGGGAGTTGACCGGCAGACGGCGGGTCAGATCGCCCTCACCTTCAGCAATGTCACGCAACGCCCCGACCACCGCATTGATCGGCGTCACGATACTGGCCTGAATCAGATACGAAATCGCCGCAGCCAGAGCACTGATCACCAGCACCGTCGCCACCGAACTCCAGATCGCCGTACTGACAGCCTCATCCAGCTCGTCGAGGTGCACATCCATATAAATGGTTCCGGATCTCACACCGTCAGCCATAATGGGCTCAAACAACTCCAGGCTGCCCTCATCCACCGACACACTTTGGCTACCGGCCCGCCCAGGCAAGCCTGCAGGCATATCACCGGAGGTCTTCTTCTGACCTTTTACGTACCAGACAAAAGGCGTACCGTTTTCACCATAGATTACGGCCGACTCGACCCTGGCACTGTTGGACAGCGCCAACAGGGTGCTGCCCGCTGAAGCAGTATCGCCAAACGCCATGGCTCCTGCCGCACTGCTGCCCACAATCCGGGCCAGAGTCAGAGTATCTTTCTCAATGGCTTGTTTAACGCGACCAACCTCACTGTTGACGGAGACCACGCTTGAGACAACCACGGCGATGATGCTGGTGACGGTAACACCCAGCAGAACTTTCCACTTCAAGGACAAACTACGCATAATCATTCCAACTTAATGTTCAGTGATAGGATTAGCACGAGAGAACCGTGCTCTGCTTCACAATTTTATTTTTCCATTTCATTAGAGGTTATCGCGCAATCGCCAAAAATCTTTAGCCGCCAAATCAGATAAAACCGGCTCATAGCCAAGCGGGGAATGACGTGACCACTCACTTACCGCCCAGAGACTAAAAAACCCCTGCCGACACCATCGACAGGGGTTTTGAGAACCGCGTAAAGAGCAGGCTAAGCTATAACTTATTTACAGCCCCAGCACATCCTGCATGGAATAGAGGCCTGTTTTCTGCTCATTCAGCCATCCTGCCGCCCGCACCGCGCCGCGGGCAAAAGACATACGACTGGACGCCTTGTGGGTAATTTCCACTCGCTCGCCATCCGCCAGGAACATCACAGTATGGTCGCCCACCACATCACCACCGCGGACGGTGGCAAAGCCAATGGTTTCACGCTTGCGAGCGCCAGTCTGACCTTCACGACCGTACACAGCCACTTCGCGCAGATTGCGATCGACACCTTCAGCTACCGCTTCGCCCATAGCCAGAGCGGTACCGGAAGGGGCATCCACCTTATGACGATGATGCGCTTCGTAGATTTCGATGTCGTAATCGTCACCGAGGATTTCCGCCGCCTGCTTTAACAGTTTCAGGGTGACATTCACACCGGTACTGAAATTGGCCGCCTTGCACAGCGCCGTCTGAGCCTGATTGGCCAGCAGCTGCGTCTCCTCTTCTGGCGTAAAGCCGGTGGTACCGATGACGATTTTCTTGCCCGCTGCGGCACAGGCGGCTGCATTGGCGAGGGTTGCCACTGGCGCCGTAAAATCAATCAGCACATCAAAATCGTCGATGACGGCATTAATGTCACCGGCAATAGCGACGCCGTTTTTACCCAGTCCGGCCAGTTCGCCGGCATCCGCCCCCACCAGGGAGCTGTCAGGGCGCTCCAGCGCTGCCGTCAGCTCGACACCTTCGGCCAACGCCACGGCTTCAATCAGGGTTTTACCCATGCGCCCGGCGGCGCCAGTCACTGCAATTCTTACCATAACGGTTTCCTTAAAAGGCTGTGGGTCCCGTCATAACACCGAGAGCCCCGTCAGCCTTTAGATTTTCATGTCGCCAAAAAAGTTTTTCATTCCCTCAAACCAACTGTCCTGCTTGGGGGAGTTTTTATCGCCCTTCATCGACGCCTTAAACTCTTTCAACAAATCTTTCTGCTTGTTGCTCAGACTCACCGGAGTCTCAACAATCACGCGGCACATCAGATCGCCGGCACTGCCACCGCGAACCGGAGTCACACCCTTGCCACGCAGACGGAATAATTTACCGGTCTGAGTTTCCTGCGGCACTTTCAGCTTAACGCGACCATCCAGGGTGGGCACGTCCAGCTCGCCACCCAGTGCGGCATCCACAAAACTGATAGGCACTTCGCAGTACAGATTTTTGCCATCGCGCTCGAAGATCTCATGATCTTTCACCGACACCTGCACATACAGGTCACCCGCTGGGCCGCCATCCATGCCGGCTTCACCCTCTCCGGACAAGCGAATGCGGTCACCGGTATCGACACCCGGCGGCACTTTTACCGACAGGGTTTTGGTTTCTTCTACGCGACCCTGACCGTGACAATCGCCACAGGGATCAGAAATGATTGAGCCTTTACCGCGGCAGTTCGGACAGGTCTGCTGCACAGAGAAAAAACCCTGCTGCATACGCACCTGACCCATGCCACCACAAGTGGTACACGTCACCGGTTTGGTGCCCGCTTTCGCACCGGAACCATCACAGGTATTACACCCCACTAACGTTGGTACACGAATCTTGACCGAGGTACCACGAACGGCATCCTCCAGGTCCAGATCCAGGGTATAACGCAAATCGGAACCACGCGCCGGACCACCGCGACCACGGCCGCCGCCTCCGCCACCAAAAATATCCCCAAACACATCACCGAAGATGTCACTGAAGCTGCCGCCGCCACTGAAGCCACCGCCGCCGCCAAAACCACCCTGCTGATCAACACCGGCATGACCAAACTGGTCGTAGGCACTGCGTTTTTCAGCATTGGACAACACTTCGTAAGCTTCACTGGCTTCTTTAAATTTAGCCTCTGCTTCGCTGTCATCCGGATTGCGGTCCGGGTGGAACTTCATCGCCACACGGCGATAGGCTTTCTTCAGGTCGCCTTTGGTCACATCGCGATCGACCCCAAGGACTTCGTAGTAATCTCGTTTGGACATATTTCTCAGCCTGTAAGCGCTGTTGCTGTGTTTCTCTTAAACTTTACGATCTAAACGGTATCTCTAGACCTTGTTTTCTAAAGACAGAAAGCGCGGGACATGCCCGCGCTATCGTCAAAAGCTAATAACTTAAGCAGTTTATCGCCAAGCGCTGAACTTACTTATCGTCTTTCACTTCTTCAAACTCGGCGTCCACAACACCGTCATCAGCATCTGCTGCGTTATCGGCACCAGCGTCGGCACCTTCAGCAGCACCCGCCTGAGCGGCTTGCTCAGCGTAGAGTTTCTGAGCCAGAGAGCTGGAAGCTTCGGTCAACTTGGTCGTTGCAGCATCCATCGCTTCTTTGTCGTCGCCTTTAACAGCAGTTTCCGCTTCGGCCAGAGCCTCTTCAATGGCAGACTTCTCTTCGTCAGTCGCCTTGTCACCAGCTTCTTCCAGAGTCTTCTTGGTAGCACCAATCAGTCCATCCAGAGTATTGCGAGCGGTTACCAGCTCTTCGAACTTCTTGTCCGCTTCGGCGTTGGCTTCGGCATCCTGTACCATTTGATCGATCTCATCATCGCTCAGACCGGAAGAGGCCTTAATGACGATGGACTGCTCTTTGCCAGTGGCTTTGTCTTTCGCGCTCACGTTCAAGATACCGTTCGCATCGATGTCGAAAGTCACTTCAATCTGAGGCATGCCGCGCTGTGCAGGCGGGATGTCGGCCAGATCGAAACGGCCCAGAGATTTGTTCTGAGACGCTTGCTTACGCTCACCCTGTACCACGTGAATGGTCACAGCAGTCTGATTGTCTTCAGCAGTTGAGAACACCTGAGACTTCTTGGTTGGGATGGTGGTGTTCTTCTCAATCAGAGGAGTTGCCACGCCACCCATGGTTTCAATACCCAGAGTCAGAGGACTTACATCCAGCAGCAATACATCTTTCACGTCACCGGCCAGAACCGCACCTTGAATGGCAGCACCCATGGCAACCGCTTCATCAGGGTTAACATCTTTACGCGCGTCTTTGCCGAAGAACTCAGCCACTTTGGCCTGAACCATTGGCATGCGGGTTTGACCACCCACCAGAATCACGTCATCGATTTCACTGACTGACAGATCGGCATCGGCCAGAGCCATTTTCAACGGTGCCAGAGAACGAGTCACCAGCTCTTCAACCAGAGATTCCAGCTTGGAGCGAGTCAGCTTAACGACCAAGTGCTTTGGACCGGTCGCATCAGCCGTAATGTACGGCAGGTTCACTTCGGTCTGCTGTGAAGAAGACAGCTCAATCTTCGCTTTCTCAGCAGCTTCTTTCAAACGCTGCAGGGCCAGCGGATCGTTGTGCAGATCGATGCTGTTTTCTTTCTTGAACTCGGCCGCCAAATATTCAATCAGGCGCAAGTCGAAGTCTTCACCACCCAGGAAGGTGTCACCGTTGGTGGCCAGCACTTCAAACTGATGCTCACCATCCACATCAGCAATTTCAATGATGGAAATATCGAACGTACCACCACCCAGGTCGTAAACCGCAATGGTGCGATCGCCCTGTGCTTTGTCCATGCCGTAAGCCAGTGCCGCAGCGGTTGGCTCGTTAATAATACGCTTAACGTCCAGACCGGCAATCTTACCGGCATCTTTGGTCGCCTGACGCTGAGAATCGTTGAAGTAAGCCGGCACGGTAATGACCGCCTCGGTCACCGTCTCGCCCAGATAATCTTCAGCGGTTTTCTTCATTTTCTTCAGGACTTCGGCAGAAATCTGTGGCGGCGCTTTTTTATCGCCCTTGATTTCTACCCAGGCATCACCGTTGTCAGCCTCAACAATTTTGTAAGGCACCATGGAGATGTCTTTCTGTACAACGTCGTCTTTGTACTTACGACCAATCAGACGCTTAACCGCGAACAAAGTATTGCTCGGGTTAGTCACAGACTGACGCTTGGCGCTCTGACCGACCAGAATTTCACTGTCGTCAGTAAAGGCAACAATGGAAGGGGTTGTACGATCGCCTTCAGCGTTCTCAATAACCTTGGCTTTGCCACCCTCAAGTACAGATACACATGAGTTGGTTGTACCCAGGTCGATACCAATGATTTTACCCATTTCGATAATCTCCGAAAATTCGAGCCTGCAACACCGTGCAGGGCTTGTTAAAACATTTCTCAACCAGTCTCGACTGGCTGTTTCTCAAACTGTTGGTTTCTATATTGGCGCGACTGTCTGTTTTTCAACCCTGAGCGTGAGTTTTTTTCATCGCTCCAACACCCGCGCAAGCAGAAATACCTGTTTTTTAAACAAGAACTCTGCTTTCTCAAACAAGAACTCTTACTTGGCAACCACGACCATTGCCGGACGAACCAGACGACCGTGCAGGGTATAACCCTTCTGGAACACATTGATCACGGTGTTCGGCTCAGCGTCCGGGCTTTCTACCATGGTCATGGCCTGATGCAGCTGCGGGTCGAAAGGCTCGCCCACCGGGTTCAGCGCTTCGATCTTGTGCTTGGTCAGGGTGTCCTGAAAAGACTTCAGCGTCAGCTCAATGCCTTCAACCACTGGCTTCAGCGACTCATCGTCGACATTCATTGCGTCCAGCGCCCGCTCCAGGTTATCGATCACCGGCAGCAAGTCACTGACCAGCTTTTCCTGACCGAATTTGTGGGCTTTTTCCACATCCTGCTCGGCGCGGCGACGTGCATTCTGGGCTTCCGCCTGTGCACGCAACTCCTGCTCTTTGGCCTCAATCAGCTGCTGATTGAGGCTCTCGATTTCGGCCTGAACCGCGTCTACTGTAGGCGCTTCGCCAGCACCGGACTCATTACCGGCTTCGGCCTGTTCGGCTGCTTTCTTCTCGGCAGCCTCAGCGGCTACCTCTTCCACTTCGGGGGATGTCTGCTGTTCGTCTGACACACTGAACTCCGTATACCAAGATGATTCATAGGGTTATTCATAAGACCTGCTGCCAATATGGGGCCGCCCGGATATCTTTCAAGGGCTCCCAAACATCTTTCGGGCACATCCGACATCTTTCAGAGGGAGTAGAGCGCAAGTTTCATAGGGAGTAGCGCACAAGGGATTTGCCTGCACCGTAAAACTACTGTACAAATAAACATGGTTAAATGATAAATTCCCACCCACAACCGTCTTTGCGTCAGGAGTAATACCATGCTGACCCACCTCAGCGTTCAGAACTTCACCCTGGTGGATGCCCTTGAGCTCGAACTCAACCGCGGCATGACCGCCATCACCGGCGAAACCGGTGCCGGCAAATCCATCCTGCTGGATGCCCTGGGACTGACGCTGGGCGATCGGGCCGATCCGGATCGGGTCAGACACGGCCGGCAACGCGCCGACATTTGCGCCACCTTTGACGTTTCGGACATCCCCCGCGCCCGCCAGTGGCTGGACGACCACGATCTGGACAGCGACAGCGATTGCCTGCTGCGCCGGGTAGTGACCCGTGAAGGACGCTCCAGAGGTTACATCAACGGCCAGCCGGTACCGCTGGGGCAACTCAAAGAACTGGGCGAGATGCTGATCGATATTCACAGCCAGCACGCTCACCAGTCACTCCTGAAAAAAGACACTCACCGCCGCCTGCTGGACGACTACGCCAACCACCAGTCGTTGGCACGACAGTGCAAAACCCTCTACCGCGATTGGCAGGAAGCCCAAAAACACTTTGAAGAGTGGCGGGACAACGCCGAAGAAATCACTGCCCGCACCCAACTTCTGCGCTATCAGGTTCAGGAACTGGACGCTTTGGCACTGGAAGACAACGAACTGGAGGCCATGGAGGCCGAACAGCGGCAATTGGCCAGCGCCGACACCCTGCTGCAAAACAGCCAACTGGCCGCACAGATCTGTGACGACGAGGAAGGTGGACTGCTCACCACGCTGGGCAAAGCCCTGCACCTGCTGCAGGACCTGAACGACAAACCCCAGGCATTGTGTAGCGCCGAAGAGCTGCTGCTCAGCGCCCAAATCCAGATTCAGGAAGCTCAGAGTGAAATTAACCACCACATCGACAGCTTCGAGATGGACCCCGAGCGACTGACGTTTATCGAGGAGCGCCTGTCCAGCTGTTACGACATCGCCCGCAAACACCGAATCTCTCCCTCGGAGCTACAAACACTGCATCAGGATCTGGCCAATGAACTGGAACAACTGGACGGCAGCGAGGGCCAACTGGATGAACTGGAGGCCCAAGCTACAGCCTGCCAGTCCGCTTATATGGCTTGCGCCGAAAAGCTGTCCAACCAGCGCCACAAGGCCGCCAAACAACTGCAAAAAGCCATCAATGAACAACTGCACGCACTCGCTATGCAGAACGCGCAACTGGCCATCCAGCTGCACAGCAGCCCTGAGCACGCCAGCCCACACGGACTGGATGACATCGAGTTCTTAATCAGCACCAACCCCGGCCAAAGCCCCAAAGCACTGGCTAAAGTGGCGTCCGGCGGCGAGCTGTCTCGCGTCAGCCTGGCCATTCAGGTGGTGACCGCACGCAGCTCCACCACCCCCACCCTGGTGTTTGACGAAGTGGATGTGGGCATCGGCGGCGCCACCGCTGACGTGGTAGGTGATCTATTACGTCAGCTGGGCCATCAGGGACAGGTACTGTGCGTCACCCACTTGCCGCAGGTTGCCAGCAAAGGACATCAGCATCTGCAGGTGCACAAGGAAACCGACAAGACATCAGCTCAGACGGCACTGATTCAGCTCAATGGGGATGACAAGATTATGGAGATTGCGCGCATGATGGGCGGGGCTCAGATGACGAAACAAACCATCGCCCACGCGCGAGAAATGTTGGAAATGGCAGATTAAGACTGCCATAACAGACCAAACCTCTTTAGAAGATCAAGCCTCGGCAGAGGAATCCGCTGGAGAGTCTTTAGGCTCACCGCGCAACTGCTCATACTGATCCGGATCGACAAACATCAATTTAAAAATGATGTCTTCCTTCTTGCCCGGCTCAATACAGACAACCAGCACATTATACTGCTCATCAATCTTTACCACACCCGGCTGGTGCACCAGCGTACCGCCGGTTGCCTGATTGGTGAGGATATTCAGATCTTTCTTGGCCTTGATGGTTTGACCGATTTGATTCAGCATCGCTTTCAAAACCGCTTCAAACACCGGAAACCCAAATCCGCCACCTTTGAACTCGGAGTAATCCAGCTCCAGTGACATGGGCACTTCCAGAGAATCTTGCACCTCTCCTTCGGCGTTTTTATTGGTCAGCGTCAAGGCACCCAAAGGGATTCGCTTGCCATGCTTCAGATCTTTTAACAGCGCCTTGGCTTTATCCGCAGGCTGTTTAACAAACGCCTGATGCATGATGCCACAACCGAGATCCAGCACCTGAACCATGTTGAGATTAAATTTTTTGGGGGTTTGAGCGTCGCTCATAAGGAGGGGTACCTCTTTGATACGTAGGGATCTAGCCGTACGTTTGTTGTTATTAAAATATCAAATCCGCGCAGAACAGGCTTTTACAAGCCCGAGCATCTGTCTCGGGCTTGCTGTATTGATCAGGCCTTGGGCTTAACGTAAAGCACCAGGCTATGACCGGTAATGTCATAACCATGCTTCTCAGCAATCGCCACCTGCAGCTTTTCAATCTCATCGTTGTGAAACTCGATGACCTTGCCAGTTTCCACACAAACCATGTGGTCATGATGGTCGCCACGGTCCAGTTCAAAAACTGAATGCCCGCCATCAAAGTTGTGGCGTTCCACCAGTCCCGCGGTTTCAAACTGGGTCAAAACGCGATAAACCGTTGCCAGCCCTACATCTTCATCCGCTTCCATCAATTGCTTGTAAACGTCTTCCGCGCTCAGGTGACGTTGATCCGAGGCCTCAAGCATCTGCAAAATTTTGACACGAGGTAAAGTTACTTTTAAACCTGCTTTACGCAGTTCCTGGTTTTGATCCGCCATGATTGCCTCTAATTCGAATGTTCTATGTCAAAATCTGAATGTTAAGCCAAGTGTTTCCGGAAAATACTGCCGGAAGTCTTCTCAGCGTCGCCAATGATCAGGTATTATCCCCGTTCACTCTACCTTGTGGAACCCCTGCTATGCAAAAACACGTACGACGCCTCTTTCTCGCCACTTCACTGCTCTTACTGGCCGGCTGCCAGTACTTTCAGTTCCCAGGCGTGTACAAAATTGACATCCAGCAGGGCAACATTGTGACCCAGGAGATGATTGACCAGCTGAAGCCAGGCATGACCAAACGTCAGGTTCGTTATGTTATGGGCACACCGCTGATCGAAGATACCTTCAACCCTAACCGCTGGGACTATTATTACAGTATGGCTCCGGGCAAGGGAGAGCTGGTTAAAGAGCGCGTGAGCATCTATTTTGAAGGCGACTCACTGTCTTACTTCAGTGGCGATTACTCTCCCTCTGCTGCCACTTCAAATGCAGCAACCTCAGAGACAACCGACACCTCGACAGAAGCCAGCGAGTAACGGCTTCTTTCTAGCTAGCTCTTATAAGCAACTAAGCATCTGACTTAACATCCGCTGATGCATAAGCGGCTGCCTCAACAGGTTAGCCGCTTGCGACGGCCCCTCTGTTAACGACGCGCTTATCTTTTAAAACAGGCTCATCTTGTAGGCAGGCTAGCCTTCTTTTTCTGCAGCCTGTTTGGCTTTTGCAGCGCGCTTGCGGCGAACCTCTTTCGGATCCGAGGTCAACGGCCGATAAATTTCCACCCGGTCTCCCGGATGCAATTCGTGCTCGTTCGCCTTTTTCAGACCTTTTGTCCCCAAAGCTTGCCCAAAGATGCCCATCTTGGCCGTTTCGTAGTCGATGCCCGGAAACTCTTTTTCCAGGCCAGAGCGCTTCGCTGCCTGCAAGGCTGTTGTTCCCGGCTGCACCAGCAACTCGACAATCTTTTGTTTTTTCGGCTCGGCGTAAGCCACTTCAACCGTAATCATTTCTATATCAGACATATCAATCCCCATCCGGCATTGCGTTAACCGGTCAGCCTGCTAACCATAAACCTGCTGAGCGCGACGGCAAAGACCATCGACCAGCTCATTGGCCACCGACTCAAACCACTTGCCTGCGGCTCTGGCCACCAGACCATTGGCAAATTCAAATTCCAGATCCAACGACACCTTACAGGCGTTTTCCGCCAGTGCCCGAAAGCTCCACACACCTTTCAACTGCCGAAACGGACCTTCCACCAATCGCATATCCATGGATTGCGGTGCGATCAGATGGTTGCGAGTGGTAAAGCTGTAGCGCATACCCATCTTGCTTAGATCCAGTCGCGCAGTAATTTCCGTCTCACTACGCTCCAGCACCTCGGCCCCAACACAGCCATCCATATAGTGCGGATAAGCTTCGATATCATTGACCAAATCGAACATCTTCTGGTCAGAATAGGCCACGAGGGCGCTGCGATGTATTTCAGTCACTGGGGCTCCGTCTGCGTCTTGCAAGGTCAGCATCATTGGCGGCCGATTGTAGAGACTCACCGTACACTTGCCAAGAAGCTCAACTCTCGCAGCCCCCGAGGCTGCAATACTGGAACACTGGCCGCCAAAGTTGCTAATATCCAACCATACTATTCAGTAGCAGGCTTTAAAACCGACAGTAGCAGACCTTATAACTGAAACTCACTCTGGATAACGCAAAACGACTCCAGATGATGAGTCAACACACCGGGCCTGCACTGAACATGCCTCACCAATAAGCAACACGACAACAAAGAGATCAGCATGGCAACATCACGGGAACAGTTTGGCTCACGCCTTGGGTTTATTTTGGCTGCAGCAGGTTCTGCTGTCGGTATTGGCAACCTGGTGGGTTTTCCTGTCAATGCCGCCAAAAACGGCGGCGCCGCCTTTTTGCTCCTCTACGCCGTCTTTGTGGGTTTAATTTGCCTGCCAGTGATGATGGCAGAGCTGGGCGCAGGCCGAAGCAGCCGCAAGAACCCGCTGGGCGCCTATCAACATTTCTCCCAGGGCAGATCTCTGTGGTCCATTGGTGGCTGGCTGGCATTGATAACGCCTTACATGATCGCGGTCTTTTACGCGGTCATTACCCTGTGGGTACTGGGTTACCTGGTTGCTATCGTCAGCGGCGACCTGTCGGCACTCACCAATCCCGATTATTTTGGTGACTTTATCGACAGCCCGCTGGTCTTTGTGTACCTGGCCATCATTGCCGGCCTCGTCGGCACCATTCTGCATTTCGGGGTAAAAGAAGGTATCGAGCGCGGCGCCAAGATCATGATGCCCGCCCTGTTTGTGATGCTGTTGGGCCTGGTCGCCTTTGTCCTGACCCGAGACAACGCCATGCTCGGGGTCAAGTACTACCTGATTCCGGACATCAGCAAGATCAACGCCCAGGTCATCAATGGCGCCATGGCCCAGGCCTTTTTCTCACTGTCACTGGGCATGGGGATTATGATCACTTACGGCTCCTACATGGATCGCCAAAACAGCATTCCCGGATCCGCCAAGATGGTCGCACTGGCCGATACCGGCGTCGCTTTTACCGCCGGCCTGCTGGTGCTACCCGCTATCTTCTCCTTCAACCCGGACACCAACCCCGCCGACCTCTCCGACTCTTCCGTCTCCCTGATCTTTACCTTCCTGCCGAAAATCTTCCTCGCCATGCAAGCCTCGGTAGGCTATTGGGGAGCCAGTCTGGTAGCTGCCGTCTTCTTCTTGCTGGTGTTCTTCGCTGCACTGACCTCTCTGGTGTCCATTATTGAAGTACCCGTCTCCGGCGTTATGGATCAGAAAGGCTCTACCCGCAATCAAGCGCTGGCCGGTGTGGGACTGACCATGGTATTAGTCGCACTGGCCTGTACCGTCTCCTTCGGCATCGTGGACTTTCTTACCCACTTTATCTCCTATGGCGGTGGCGGACGCTCCTTCTTCGATCTGGTTTACGATGTCTTCTACGACACCATCCTGCCGCTGAACGGCTTTATGATCTGCCTGCTGGTGACCTATCGCTGGAAAAAAGCCGGCCTCAATGAAGAGCTGGAACACGGCGCACCGGACTTTAAAGGCTCTCTGCTGGAACGCTACAGCAATTTTGCCCTGAGCACGTTTATCCCGCTCATTCTGCTGTTCGTCTTTATCAACACCGTGCTGAACAAGTTTTTTGAAATGAGCCTGATCTAGGGCTCTCTTAAGACACCCTATTCCAGGATTCCCACGCTAAACGGGCTCATAAATCGGTATCCAGTCGAGCGGCGAATCGATATAATCCGCCGCCATGGCCAAGAAGAAATCCAAAAAGCCCTCCGGCAACACAATCGCGCTCAACAAAAAAGCACGCTTCGACTTCCATTTATCGGATAAGTACGAGGCGGGTGTCTCCCTGAAAGGTTGGGAAGTGAAGAGTTTGCGGGAAGGCAAAGTGCAAATTGTCGACAGTCACGTGTTCTTCAAGAACGGCGAGGCCTGGCTGCTTAACGTCCAGATTTCTCCGCTGAACACCGTCTCAACCCACTTTGTGGTTGAACCGACTCGCCAACGCAAACTGCTGCTCAAGCGCAAAGAAATTGCCAGATTGCAGCAGGCCGTCGAGCAGAAAGACTACACCTGTGTCGCCACCGCGCTCTACTGGAAAAACCATCTGGTGAAATGCGAAATCGCGCTGGCGAAAGGTAAGAAGATGCATGACAAGCGCGAGACCGAAAAGCAGCGGGACTGGGCAAGAGAGAAACAACGCCTGTTTCAAAAGCCCGCCTGATCCATTAAAAGCCAGTCCACGCGACTGGTTTTTTCGTTCTGCAATCGACCTTTTTCGCTCCGCACTTGACGACGCTGACTCTATTGCAGAAGCACCCTTACCGCGACCAACACCAGCAGCAATCCGAAAACCCGCTGCAGAGCCTCCGCATTGTTTCTGAGCTTCGCCATCACCTTCGGGTGAGACACCATCACCACCACCACCAGATACCAAAGCGCATCCACCGAGGCTGACACTCCGGCCATGCCCAGCTTTTGGAGCAGAGGTGTTTCCAGCGTCACAAACTGGGTGTAAACCGCAAGAAAGAAAATCGCCAGTTTGGGATTCAGAAACGCCGTCAGAAACCCGGTCACCACGCCCTGGCGGGATGACACCGTATGCTCGCCTTCGGCCTCACCGAACGCCATCGGCGAACGAAAAGACTGATAAGCCAAGAACAACAGGAACGCCGCGCCCAACCAGCGCAGACCATCAAACAACCACGGCGTCTGCTGCACCACCACCGCCAAACCCAGCGCGGCCAGCAAGGCGTAAGCCCCCACCCCCACACCATGAGCCACCGCAGCAATCGCCCCCTGACTGCGACCGCCCTTCATGGTTTGCTCGATCATTACTGCCAAACTCGGGCCCGGGCTGGCGGCACCGAGGAAACACAAGCCAGCCAGGGTGAGCCATTCGATTAAAGTCACAGACTCTCCTATTTTTCTCTCTCACACATAAATACTTCCCAACCAAAAAAAGGGCCCGAAAGGCCCTTTTAAACTTAACTCAAGTCGCCGTAATTAGAACGACTTGCGCAAAGTTACCCCGAGAGTTCTCGGCTGATTGGTGTTATACGCTAAACGCGCACGGCCACCACGCTCACGATCGAAGGACAGGTCTGCATTTTCATCCGTGATGTTATTCACGTAAACCAGAGCCTCCCAGCTTTCGTAGATCACACCGGCATTCAGATTGAACGTTTGATAAGACGGTAACTGCAGATCGAGACTGGTCACTTCATTACCCGTAGCGCCACCAAATGCTATCCCGGAAACAAAGTCGCCCGCACCAGGAACCTGATCGCCAGGCTGAGTGTATCGATCGCCGGTGTACTGCCAGGATAGAGAAATGTAGGTCTCTGTGGCATCAAACAATGGATCAGCAAAGGTATAAGTACCAGCAAAGGCAAACTGCTCTTCTGGTACTGATGCCAGACGATTACCGTCTTCCACACCGCCCAGAACATCACCATTCGAATCGGTCACAGTGGAATCAAATTCAGCTTCCAGGATGCTACCAGAGAACGACAAGTACAGACCGTCCGTCGCTTGCAGACCCATTTCAAATTCAACACCCATGGAATGCGCTTCTGGAACGTTGAAAGAAATACGCGAGGAACACGTGCCGGCATCCAGAGTGACTTGCAGATCCTCAATATCGGCGTAGAAGGCTGCGGCATTCATGGTGAATGCACCCCAGTTACCCTTGAAACCAAATTCATAGTTCCACATGGTTTCATCGTCATACGCCTGGAAACCACCAAAGGTTGCCAAGTCGTTACCGCTACACAGACTGGCGTTTAGCGGATCGTTTACACCACCGAGGCGGAAACCCTGAGAAGCCTGTGCGTTCAAAACCACCTCTTCACTCAGGTCATAACTCGCCATGATGCGAGAAGTGAAACCGTCTGAAGCTGTCTTATCTTCCTGCAAAGCATCACTGTTGGAAAAGATACCGCCACTTTTGAAAGTACGCTCTTCTTCATAATCGTACCAGCGACCGCCCACAGTCATGTGCAGTCGATCGGTAATATCGAAATTGATTTCACCAAAAACTGCCAACTGGGTCAGATTGTAAGGTAAATCAGCGTTGTACGGTGAGTTAGCAGGAAAGCCGTTGGCTGCAGCCGCTGAAGTACCAGCCCCCAAAGTTGCGTCTGCAAAAGCATCGTAACCGGGAGTGGGCAAGCGCTGCTCATACTTGCGATCAGTGTCTGAGTAGAAAACACCACCCAACCACTGGAAAGCGCCATCGTTGTTGGAGCTGATACGGAATTCGTTGGTGTATTGCTCAACAGTGGTTGTATCTTTCAGGTTGGAAGGCAACAGAATCGCTGCATCCGGGAAACCCAAATCGTAGGACACACTGCCGCTCAAGGCGCTGGCATCACGACTGACCACAATTTCACGATCTGTGTAAGTTCCCACATAGGTTAAGTCGAATGGCTCCAGACTCCACTCAACAACCACATCCGCGATCAGTGTTTCGTCTTCAAACCCTTCATCCAACAGCAGGTATTGCTCACGCTCATCCAGGTCAATAGCAGGACGTGTGGTGGTGTAGGGGTTGGCAAACATGTTGTAGACTTCTTGACGGTTGAAGCCATCCATATCAATCTTTTGATAAACCACTCGCGGAGTGATGCTCAGAGTGTCAGTAGGTGTCCACGCCAACGCGACACGTCCACCCGCACGGTTACCGCCGTTTACATCTTCTTTCTTACTGCCACCTTCACCGAGAGCATCAATAAAACCAGCGTACTCTGTGGTATAGCCCACCATTCTCAAGGCCAAAGTATCGTCAACCAGAGGAATGTTAACCATACCTTTTAGGTGTCCACCTTCTTCACCATCAGTAACGGTATTCAGGTTCGCTTCGATGGCACCTTCAAACTCATCCACTGTCGGCTGATTGGTGATATAACGAACGGTACCACCCATAGAACCGGAACCGAAAAGCGTCCCCTGAGGACCGCGCAAGGTTTCTACGCGATTCAGATCAAACAAATCCAGATCTGGAGTAAACAGCGACAGCGAGATCACACTTTCATCAAGGTATACACCCACTTGCTCTTTCACGCCCGGCTGGTCACGAACAATCTGACCGGCAGATACGCCGCGGATTGCAACCTGACTTTGACCAGGCCCCAGGTTCTGGATCGTCAGACCGGCAACGTTACGAGACAGATCTTCCAGGCTGTTGGCGCCTGAACGCTGGATATCTTCCTGAGTTTGAGCATTAATGGAAAAAGGCAAATCCTGAATATTGGAATCACGCTTGGTGGCTGTTACAACCACTTCTTCCAGCGCACCTCTTGGCTGTGCCTGAACGCCTACACTCACAACAGCCCCAATAAAAGCTGGTAAAAGCGCGCGCGCAAAAGATGACTGCTTTTCTTTTCTCTGCAGATTAGACATGAATGTCTCCTCAAAATGATTTATATCCCTTTGAAACAGGGCTTATCTTTTTTATAACCACCGCTGTATATATAGCTCATATTGGCTATTTTTCACCCTATCGGTTGATACCGTGTAGAGTGTTCATGGTATTTTGGCAGTATAAAACCGGCGCATTAGACCCAATTAAAACAACTGTTTCAATGCAAAAAGCTGACTGGCCAGTCCCGACCAGACGAGAGAATCGAAACATCCTCTCGCCCAGAGCTGGACAGAAACACGCGTTTGAATAACACTTGAACCCATATCCCCTCTGCACGCACAATACCCGTTTACCAGTGCTCCCACCCCAGCTCGAAGAGCGGACAGGAACGCTCTCCACAAGAACTTTCCAAAGCTCCCATAAGAACGATCAGAGCTTCGACAGGAACTAGCACAGAGCTTCGGCATGGCATCCAGAGAACAGTTTTCATCCAAATTCGGATTTATTATGGCCGCGGCGGGTTCCGCCATTGGCCTGGGGAACATCTGGGGGTTTCCCACCCAGACCGCCAGCAACGGGGGTGCCGCCTTTGTGGTGATCTACTTCCTGATGGCTTTCGCCCTCGCCTACCCGGCACTGATGGCCGAGCTGATCATTGGTCGCCACGCCAAATCGAACATCCTCACCGCCCTGCGGGGTATCGCCCCCAACAAAGCCTCACGCATTCTCGGTACGGGCGTCGGTATTTACGGGGTGATTATTGCCAGCCTGATCCTCAGTTTTTACGGCATCGTGGCCGGCTGGATGCTGTGC
>NZ_CBFIHX010000053.1:0-24438 GCF_965662505.1 Pseudomaricurvus sp.
AAACACTCGGCCAAACTGATCGACAACGCCTTGGTGATGGTTGTCTGCCATGGCGCAGCCGCCCAGCGGGTGCACCGTCAGTTGTGGTCCCTTGCCATCGCCAAACAGTCCTTCCATGGATTCTGGCAGTGGTCGCCATGCGGGGTTCCCCTGGGCTCGCCCACCGCTTTCAGAGCTTTTCACAAGATCTTCAAGCGCTTTGATTTGACGGGGAAACAGTGGGTTTTCGGGCAGGCCTGACCACTGCACGGTGATGCCGCCGTCACCGGGCATGTCATCGGCGGATGCAGACGCGACGATAAACGGATCCTGTTCGCAGTTGTCATTGCCTACGGCATCGTAGGAATGATTGACCACCAGCTGCAAAGAGCCTTGGCTGCCGTCATCGCCCATGATGGCATAGATACCAGTGCGGTTAATCTTCTGGGTATCCACATTGCAGGGATCTTCCACCGGTTGTCCGTCAAGGTGTGTAGTTTTGTCGCGCGTCATCAGCTGTGCCAGACTGTCGGTACTGGTGACCACCTCTTCGTAAAAGCGTCGCAGAGCGCCGGGCACCGCCATCTCTTCGATCAAAATGGCTTCAGGCTGGTCGCGTAAATCAATGACTCCGGTAATCGTCGGGCCAATCGAGCGTTCACCGGGCTGAGTGTTTTCATCCACGATGGCGTTGACGGGTTTGTTCTGATCAAAAATGGTGGCGAGCATATCGCCGTTGGATGAGAAACGCTGGCCCAATTGTTGAGACAGCTGTAGGCGCTCGGACTGTGACCGCAGCAGTATTTCGGTAGAGCCAAAGCTGCCTGCGGCGAGAATCACTTTGGCGGCCGTCAGCTTGAAAGGTTTAGCCTGCTGTTTGCGGAGTTTGTGTTTGGTGTGAACAACAGAGAGTGCCCAGCCGGATTCGAGATCCTGACCGTTGTCGGGGTCGACCTCGGGCGTTGGTGCCAGTGAAAGAACGGTGGCCCCCGTGTAGAGCTCTACGCCTTTGCGCCAGGCGTTCACGAGCAGATTGGTGTCGAGAGAGTCTTTTGCGTTGTGGTTGCAGCCTGTGGCGCAGTCGCCGCAGAGGTTGCAGGCGTTCAGTGCAATACCGCCGGAATTGATTTTGTCTTCCATGGCCATGGTGATGGAAGCCTGGTGGAAGTGGGAGCCACGTTCAGGGTGGCTTTTGTCACTGGCCAGTAGCTGCAGTTGCTGATTTTTCTTTAACGGCTGCCGTTGATGCTGGGCGTGGCGAAGTATGGTGTTAGCCCCTTGGCTGTCTTCTCCGCCGAGCAGTTGTTTTGTTTCTGCGTAGTAATGGGAAAACAGTTCCTGTTCCCCGTTGTTCTGCAATCCACTGGGCCAGCGTTCATCAAACGTATCCGGCGTTGGTTCAATCATGACACCCGCATTAATCAGCGAGCCGCCCCCCAGACCATTGGCCAGAACGGTGTTTAGATGAGGCCCAACGCGGATATCAAACAAGCCATCGCGATTGCCGGAGGGGTGGGGATTATTGGGGGTGTTAAAACGAATGTGTTCGGGCAGGTCCGCAAGGCGAGAAGGGAACATGCCTGGCAGGTATTCATTGCCGCGCTCCAGCAGACAGACTTTGAGGGGTTTAGGAGGTTCATCGGAATTCGAGGCGCTGGTTAGACCAGCCAGTTGGGACGCGGCAATTGCGCCGCCATAACCGCTGCCAATGATGATCACATCAAAGTGGTGGCCCTTATCCGGGGAGGACTCCAGAGTGGCGATGAGTTGTTCCAGTCCTTGTGAAATCCAGGCACTAACACGGCGTTCCATGGCGATCGTCCCTAATACAGTGTGTCGCTGATCTTTTTATGGACAGTTTTGTTTTTATGCACAGGGGTGCACTGGAGTTGATCCTCAGCTCCAGCAGATAAAAACAAACTTATCAACTGACTATATAACAAAAAGGGAAGAATTTGTATGAATTCAAGGCGTCGGCGGCCTTTAAATTCATACTTTAGTGTGCTTGGCGTGGAAGTTGGCTTTTTAAACGTTAATGCGCTTTTTAAAAAAGTTTTAAAGAAATGTTTTGAATAAAGAACACTGGTGACATGACTGTGAGCGGCAATCAACCGGACAAGCAGTCAGTCGGACTGCTTGTCGCTATTTTCTCGTTTGGAGATTTATGGGATACCGTGACCGAAGCTGAGGGTCAGACGGTCGCGACCAGATCGCAGGCTTCGGCGATCGCCACTTCAAGGTCATCCACGAGAACCGGTTTGTGCAATAGAGGTATGCTGGCGTCTTCGGCTTCCCGCAGACGCTCTGGGGCGGTATCGCCACTGATGAGAATGGCGGGAATGTCCCGGTAGATTTCCCGAATTGAGCGGATGGTGAGGATGCCATTATCCTCACCGCGAAGGCGGAAATCGGCCAGCACAATATCCGGACGTTCGGTTTTTGCCTGTCGCAGAGCGCTCAAGGTACCGTCGGCTAGCAGCACTTTGCAGCCCATGCTTTCCAGCAGAGCTTTCATGCCCAGGCCAACTTCCTGCTCGTCGTCGATGACCAGTGCACAGAGGGTATCCCAGGATAAGTGCAGTTTGGAAGGGGCGAGACTGGCCTCGGGTACTACTTGAGACTGCGGCAGTCTCAACGTGAACACGGTGCCGGAGCCGATCATTGAATCCATGTTCATACTGACGCCAAGCAGATCCGCGAGGCGTTTAACGATGGCCAGCCCTAAACCTAATCCCTTGGTGTGATCGCGTTCTGGATTGTTAAGCTGGTAGAATTCTTCAAAGACATGTTCTTGTTCTTCAAGCGGAATCCCGCGTCCAGAGTCACTGACTTTGAGTTCGATCATCTGGCCGCGGGCTTCAACGCTCATTTCAATACGGCCGGCCTCGGTGTATTTGATGGCGTTGGCAAGCAGGTTGCGGACAATTCGCTCCAGCAAAATTTCATCGGTATTGACGTAGGCATCGGCTGGACAGTCGAGCCAGACTTTGAGGTCTTTGTTCTGGGCCGCGGGCATAAATTCATCTTGCAGTCGCTCGGTCATCAGGCGCAGGTTGAATGGTGCCTTATTGGCCTGAACAATACCCGCGTCCAACTTGGAGATATCCAGCAGAGAATCCAGTCTGGAGGCCAGCGATTGCAGCGCGATATCCATGTGATCGGCAATTTCGCGACTTTGTTTGTCCAGCGGACGTTTGGCCATGGCGCCACCAAACAGCGACAGAGCGTGAATCGGTTGCCGCAAATCGTGACTGGCGGAGGCGAGAAAACGGGTTTTTGCCCGACTGGCGTTCTCAGCTTCCTGTAGCGCACCTTTAAGCTGCTGATTCATATTGTTCTGGCGTTGGCGGATAGAGAAGGATTCCTGAAACATGCTGAAGGTATCGCGGGAAAGCAATACCAGAATGCCTGTCGACCAGAAGACCATGGCGCCAACTGCAAAGCCGATCCAGCTGCCGCCCTCAAGAAGGGTAAAAGCAACCCACAGGCAGATGGCGGGCAATAGCGTGGGAATCAGGTAAGCGAGAGAAATCGGTAGGTAGCCAGCGGTGGTGACCACGCTGATGGAACCAATGCCAGTGAGGATCATGGTCTGAACCGCACGCTCGTATTCTGTCATTAACGGGAAGGCGCAAAGAGAGAGGGCGTGCGTGAGGCCATTGATTACACTCAGGGAAATGGCGATCTGCATGCGGGTTGATTCCGAGTACTGCGTCATGCTCGGCAGTTTGATCAGAATCGCAGAGCGACTGAACAAAATCAGTGCACAGAGAGCCAGCCATCCGCCCCAGGCCCAGAAGGAGACGTGGTCATAGAAGAAGCCTGCAATGACACCGAGTGACAATAGTGTCGGGATAGGCCCCATCCAGCCCTGACGGGCAAGAAGACGCAGCAGTTCAGATTCTATGCTGGCTGAGGGTGACAATGTGTGTTTCAAGGGAACCATTCAGGCACTTCCGTGTTGCAACTGTTTCAGGCTTTCGCACCTTGAAAGCCTCGTGTGTTTAGACCAGTGAGTATGAGGAGTCAGGCGCGTAGAGCCTTGTTTTTGCTTATCTCCTCCGTCTCCTGGTCCGCGTCTGGAGCTCACTGATTCTGCTTAAAATAATCTGTGTTGGCCTTTTTGAATGCCCAATCCTGTATCGATCCAGTCCTGTAACAGTATAGACGCTTGGCAAATCCGCTCTAGTGTTCTGTTTTTTTGCGCTAAATGCAAATGTTCTCCGGGATGGTGTTAAAGACTGTGGGGCAGTCGAAATTGAAGCGGCAGTTGGGTGTAGGGGTAAGTGTCCATATTATCGCGGGTCTGAGGGTTGGTTGAAAAGTGATCAGTTTTGGTGGGGCGTGATCCTGCGTCGTTCCCCGCCAGTTATCCACACTTTGTTCGACCACTGTTCCAAGTTATCTGTGGGTAATCGGGCGAGGGGCGAATGGCACGAAAAACATCAGCGTTTGCGACTGCGCAAAATCACAAATTTTCGGTTTGAAGCCACTGTTTCACAGTGTCCAAATAATCGCTTGAGTTTGATGTGGTAATCCAGATGGCGATTGCCTACCACCCAGAGCTCACCGCCTTGGCGCAGAACACGTTTGGCGTCAGTAAACATCTTCCAGGCAATGTGGTCGCCAATAACGGACTGTTGATGAAAGGGCGGGTTATTCACAATCAGATCCGCGCTGGCGTCATCGATGCCTTCGAGGCTGTTGTTGATTTTAGATGAGATGCTGACTTCAGATGAGATGATGACGTCAGGAGTGATGTCATCCCTCCCTCCAGTTATGTAACCCGCTGCTTGTGCTGATTCTATCGTCAAACGTGCACTTTCGACGGCCATACAGGATTCATCCACAAGCCGAACGAGAGCTTGCGGATGCAGATGTTTCGCCTGAATACCCAGCAGTCCATTGCCGCAGCCGAGATCGATGATGCTTTTAGCTTCAGGCAGCTGTGGAAAATGTTCCAGTAAAAAGCGAGTGCCAATATCCAAACCTCCGCGGGAAAACACATTGGCCAGATTGTGAATGGCAAACGGAAATTGCGGCAGACTGTAGCTGCTGGGATAGGGCGATTCGCCCTGCCACTGATCCATTTGCGGCTGACAGAAAATCAGCCGGGCCTTTTTACGTGCCAGTGAGGTTGTGGTGGTGCCGAGTATTTTTTCAAACAGAGCCAGTGTGCTGTTGTGGATATTCTTGGTCATGGCGGCGGCCACGATGACGGTGTCTTGATCAATCACACTGCGCAGTTGAAACAGTTGATCTTCCAGCAATGCCAGAGTTTTGGGAATTTTCATGACCACCAGGTTCATAACCTGCGTTGGCCATTGCAGGCTGGTGAGCAGTTCAGGGACTTGCTGGGTTGCTTCAGCCCTTACATTGTAGGGATTGCTGAGGTTTATCCCGCAGCCTCGACGAGCCAATAGCGAATCCGTCTGTGACCAGCAAGGTCGATCTCTCAATGCGACAGTCAGTGCACCAAAGCTGTCATTGAGGATCAGTGTGCGGGTCTCTGATCCGAGCGCGGGTTGTTCGTCCAACCATTGCAACAGGTATTCATCGGCGGCATCCCACGCGCGCAAAGGTTGCTGTTTGCCTTTGGTGGTGTGTGGCTCGGGAACGCGATCCAGTTCAAAGGTGCCAAAGGCGGTGTTCAAACGCCGGTGGTCTGTATGCGCGGCATCTGAAGGGGTGTTGCTTGCCTGAGTATTTTCAGAATCAGAATCGGTGGGCATGAGGTTTCCGGCGTTGCGGTATGGGATTAAGCCCGCAAATGCGAGCCCGTGAATTAAGGCTCTCATTATACGTGGGTTGGTTGAATTTGTGACACTGGTTGTCGGTGGTTAAAGACTGAACATATTTCGCCAGCCGTTGATCTGTGCGGCTGGCGAGGGGTTATCCACAGCTTGTACGATGTCTTGCTCAGTTATTCTGTGGGTTAAATTTGATGACAGAACTTGACTTGTAATCCGCACAATCTGCCGCTGAAATACACAGTTTGCAGATGAATCACTCGGCTTGCAGGGCTGTGTGCAGTTGTTGCGTGAGAGCTTTTAAGGCGCGGCCCTTATGGCTGAGGTTCCAGGCTATGTACAGTTCTGAGTTATTGGGTGTGGGGTTATTGTTTTGGGTTGTTGAGTTGTCAGCATTCGTCGCAGCTTCGTAAAGGTGCAGCTCTGTCAGTGTGCCGTTTTTCAAAAGAGGTTCAATGCGTTTGCGTGGCAGGTGGCCGACACCCAAACCGCAGCAAATCGCTGCGATCTTCTGATCCATATTCTGTAGATACAGACGTTCCCGCCCATCGACCAGACCTGAGGTGCGCGCGACATTGGTGGCGGTGGTGTCGTGGGTGATGATGCGACGCACAGAGGGGATGGCCTGCTGCAGGGCTACCGGGTCTTGGGCAAGAGCGGCCAGTGGGTGTGAGCTGGCAATGACTGGCATCATGTCGCCGACGCCGATGGACAGCGCACGAAACCCTTTTTGTTGCGGCACGGGACCGGGAGCACCCACGACCAGATCCACTCGTCCGTGTTCCAGAGCATCCCAGCCACCGCCGAGCACACATTCTACGATATCGATTTCGAGGCTGGGGTGTTGTTGCAAAAACAGATTAAGCTGATGGAAAAAAGCGGGGTAATCCATGATCGATTCGATGGCGATGCGCAGGCGAGGCTCCCAGCCGGTAGCAATCTCACGGGCCTTGTCTGCCAGGGTGGCCGTGGCATTCAGAATGTCCCTGCCTTCATTGAGTAACAGTGAACCAGCCTGAGTTAATACAGACCGGCGTCCCTGGCGCTGAAAGAGCGTGATACCCAGCTGCTCTTCCAGTTTTTGCACCGTATAGGACAGGGCCGACGTCGCCTTGTTGAGCTCTTCGGCCGCTTTGGCAAAGCTGCCTCTGCGATCAATCGCATCGATGACTTCCAGTGCTTCCAGGGTAATGGGGTTGCGGTGCATGTGTACCTGCCAATAGAGGAGAAAGTTAATTGTTCAATCTTTTTGAACATTCTAGACAGCTATTGGGACTTATTGCCAGCTCTGGGATGCGTAAACTGTGCCCATACATTCAAGCAATCAAATTAATTCAGTTTTCAGGGAGTTAAACGCAATGACCGTATTAAAAATCGACAGCAGTGCCCGTCTGGAAGGTTCCAACAGCCGCCAGCTGACCGACTATCTGGTTGAGCAATTGGCAGATTCAGAAGTCGTGGTGCGGGATCTGGTGCGTCAACCTCTGCCGCTGGTCAGTGCCGAGGATTTAATGGGGGTACACGGATCATCGGATGACCAGCGCGAGAGCCTGCAACAACATTTGGCTCTGTCTGAAACCTTGATTGCGGAGTTGAAAGAGGCCGACACACTGGTGCTTGGGGTTTCCATGTACAACTTTGGCATACCCGCGGTGCTGAAGCAGTGGATTGACTATGTCTGTCGTGCCGGTGTGACTTTCCGCTACGGTGCCAATGGACCTGAGGGGCTAACCGGTATCAAGCGTGCTTACATTGTCACGGCCACAGGCGGCACTCCTGTGGGAAGCCCGATGGATTTCGCCAGTGGCTATCTGGAATGGGTGTGCAAATTTCTGGGTGTTGAAGAGATAACCCACATTGACGCCAGCGGTTCAAAAGGTACGCCAGAGCAAGTGATTGCCGGAGGGCAACAACAGATTGATCAGGCCTTGGCCGAGACGGTCGCGACGGCTTAAGGGAGTGGCAGCTGTTTCATTAATTTGTCACCTTTTGGTGCACCTGAAAAGATATTTCGGTGCACCGTCTCTTTTCTGTGCACAAGATAACTATTGGAAATTAAAAAGAGAGCATATTAGAACGGATTTTTGTGAATTTAGTCGTAATTCCTACATGTTGAGGAGTATTTAGACAGTGGGCATGCTATATGCAAGCACAGGGGTTCTTGGGGAAGAATGACGTGTTCTGTTCTCTAGTCTTTAGATATTCCTGTGCTGCACAGGTGAGGATACACCGTGAATTTCAACAAACAGATGATCGACCTGGTCAGAGAAATTCGTCGTCGCGTGCCCAGTGATGACAAACCCGGTATCAAACTCGCGAACCCCGATCTGCTTCACGAATTGATTCCTATTTTTCAGTTCTCCACTGATACGGTGACCAAAACCTTAATCAAAGAGCTGTTCTCCGTAGCGGGGGATGGCTGGCCTGAGCGTCTGGTGGAAAAGTCGTTCGATGTTGATGAAGACGAGTATGACAACGAAGAGCCGAAGAAAAGGTACATCACCAAAACCTACCGCGGCCAGACAGAGTTGGTTGAAGTAAACGTGTCGGAAGAAAAGCCCCAGATCCAACGTATATATCGCGGTCAGCTGGTGTCATCTTGATACCCCACCCTGTATGTTTTAAGCAAAGTGTGTTCAAGCGAAGTGCGTTTTAATCAGGATGTGCTTTCACCACAGTGTGCTTAGCGCGAACACGCTTTTAAGTTGCTATAGCTGTTTCTATTTCAGCGGTATTTTGTTCCGTTGCCGATGGTTCTCTTTTTTCCAGCCACAGTCGCAGCTGGGTTATAAGCCACTCGCTGTCATCCAGCGGAATATCATGACCTGCACTTTTATGCAGGCGCAAGTCCGCAGACCAGTAATCCGCCAGCGCCTCGGAGCATTCCGGGCTGACGACCCGGTCTTGTCTGGACGCCAGAAGCAATAGTGGCTGCGAGATGGCCTGAGGTTCAAATTGCGAGGCCGCAAACAGCTGCTTTAGCATGGTCATTGCTGAAACGGGCTGTTGTTGCTGGTAAATTCGCCAACGATTGGTGATGTCTCCATTGTCGGTGTGACGATTGCTGGTTCGCTGGACAATGACTTTTTCCCGTTTAGGCATTGATGACATAAGCGCTCCCAACAGAGTGAAGAGTGTGCCTGGGCGCATGCGTTGGCTCAGGCTGCTCAGTTTGCTGCTGCTGTTGATCATCACGCCAGCGGCCACTTCTTCCGGAAAGCGATGCATCCAGTCTGCCGCGAGCATCCCCCCCATGGAAATTGTCAGCAAATGCAGAGGCTGTTGTTTCAAGCTGGCTGCGTAGTGCTGACGTAACCAGTCGACAATCTGACTGATTCCTGCGGGGCTGCTGAACTGATGATTTGGGCCAGTACCCGGTAAGTTCAGACAGGTGACACGGTCTTCGGGAAAGGCCGCCTGGAGTTGTTCGGGAAACGCCTCCCAATGGCGACTGTCGCGGCTCAGACCTCGTAACAGTACCCAGTGGCGAGGTTGAGGTTGTGGGGGCTGAGAGTGAGCGGGAGCCTGTGGCTGGCAGTCTGGTGTCTCCGCTGGTAGCTCTTCTGTGGCGGTATCAGCAATGTCTGTGGCGCCGTCGACGATAGCTTCTGTGGTGACTTCTTTGACTGCGTCGGAGCACTCTGCCGGAGCCTCTGCTTCAGGTGCGATGTCATCGTCAGTGTTACGGTGATCCGGGGGTGTCGTATGGTTCATAGTGCGGGTTGCCACCTTCTGTAATCGGGCTGGTTGGTTGCGGTTTTGTGCCGTACCAATGTTCCATGGCCTGTTGATAACTGATCTGTCTATTTTGCCCGGTAGGCAGCCACTTTTCCCAGGCACGGGTCGCACGAATCAAAAATTCCATCAGCACAATGTGACGGCGTAGCACTCGCTGTAGGCGGTGGGGCATGACAGGGTTGAACAGCCCCATCATTGAAGTGATTTGTCTGGGATTTTTCTTAACCCAGCGCCATGAGCCCATTTCCATGGTCATGGGCAGAAATACCGACTTGGTTTCCAGCGATTCCAGATACAGGTGATCCCAGAGATCTCCATGAGCAGTATAGCTCTTCGATTGAGGTTCGATTTCATAGTCCAGATGGGGATAGGTGTTGTTGAGCAGCTGTTTCAGAGCGTAGGCTTCTCCCAGGTGATCGATGGGTTTCTGGCTATAGGCGTAGGGAAACCATAGCCGATCCTTGAAACCGAAACCCGAATGGCAGTCCAGCACCAGACTGAACGGACGGGAAAAGCACTCTCGGCGAATCAATTGCATCAGCGCTTGTGATTCGGTTTCCATAGGCTCGTCTTTTTTGCCCCGATACCAGGGTAGCGACGGATGCAACCGGTGGCCGCCAGCCAGCCAGGGCGGTCTGGATACCGCATCGATGGGGGCATTTCGCATAAGGTCGACACCGTTGCCATTGCCACGAGTGTTGCGAACCAGTCCCACAGGATTGAGCGCGGGTACAAAGATCAAACGGAGCTGTTCGAGTCCACTGATCAGTGAGTGATCCCATTCCAGCCGTTCAATCAGCGTATGCAGAAATGACAGTACCACCTCGGTACCAATTCGCTCGAGGCCGTGTACGCCGCCCACGTACATCAGGCAGGGAGCATCAGGGCTCTGACTTCCCATGCTGATGGCGTGTACCGGCAGAAACTCACCCTTATAAGGCACTTGGACCAGGCGAGTGACACGCAGGTGTTCGTGCTGTTGTTGTTCCAATTGGATGAGCTGATCGAGAAATGGTGAGTCGATGATGGTGCTTTCTCCCTGGAGCTTGCGTTGGGAATGGCAGGTATAGCGTTCCCTAATATAACAAACTCTGCTTTTGGGCTGACCGCAGCTCAGTCAAATTCACAAAGAGTTCATAATTCTCATTACAGCAGTTACCTCTTACATCCAGAGAGTATAGAAGGCTAAAATACCCTTTTTGCCACAATCGGGATGCAACAGTATGCAGGCAGGGAATTCGCTTCATGATTAACAGCAGGGCAACACTCTTCTTGTTGGCCTTTCCCATTGGGTTGATGGGCACGGTTCAGGGCCTTTTTGCGCTCCTGTCTCTGGTGGTGTTTCACGATCATCAGGAGGTGGCATTTTTTGAGCCTGCGTCAGCGATGCTGGTGGTTGCCATGTTATTGCTGATGTCGTCCAGAAATACGAAGACGCCCAAAGTCGGTTTTCGGGATGCACTGTTATTCGCAACCTTGACCTGGGTCATCTGTGGGGTGTTGGGTGGCGTGCCGATCATTCTGACCACCGGAGTCTCTTTCACGGACGGGGTTTTTGAGTCCATCAGTGCTTTAACAACGACTGGCGCCACCATTCTCAGTGGGCTGGATGACATGCCCAAATCCTTTCTCATGTACCGACAATTCTTGCAGTGGTTGGGCGGTCTGGGCGTGGTGATCTTTGTGGTGGCAGTATTGCCAATGTTAAACGTCGGTGGCATGAAGTTGCTGAAGGCTGAAACGCCAGGCCCGTTTAAAGACGATAAACTGTCACCGCGCATCGCCAACACGGCTCACTATTTATGGCTCGTGTACTTAAGTCTCACCCTTTTGTGCATGGTCTGTTATTACCTGGCGGGCATGAATGTTTACGATGCCGTAGCCCATAGTTTTACGACTGTGTCGACAGGTGGCTTCTCAACCCACGATGCCAGTATGGGGTATTTTAACAGTCACCTGATTCTGGCGGTGGCTAATCTTTTTATGTTACTGGGGGCAATCAGTTTTGCGGTGCACTTCAGAGTCGGTAGTGCCAGAAACCCGTTGCTGTACTGGGAAAACGAAGAGACCCGCACTTTCGTGATTCTGGTAATGATCCTGTCGTTAGTCATTGCCATGTCTCTGTTGGAAACCGGGCATTACCAAAATCCTCTGCTGGCGTTGAGCGATGCCACCTTCCATCTGATTTCTTTTATGACCAGTACCGGTTTTGCCGCAGCGAGTTTTACCGAGTGGCCGATGGCCGTAGCGATGCTGTTAATCATTGCAGGTTATCTGGGCGGTTGTGCAGGCTCCACGGCCGGTGGTAATAAGATTGTCCGCAACATTTTGAGCTTGAAGTTGATCATGCTGGAAATGAGAAGACTGATACACCCCAATGGGGTGTTTATGGTGAAGTATCAGGGGAAATCCGTGGAACCGACCATCTTGAGTGCCACGGTGGCTTTTATGGCGCTTGTGGCATTGAGCAGCCTGGTGTTTACCATGGCGCTAATGATGACCGGACTGGATGTTTGGTCAGCGTTCACTGCTGTCGCCGCTTGCCTGAATGTGTTGGGGCCTGCGTTCGGAAAATTAGGCAGTAATTTCCAGCCGGTATCGGATGTGGGTATTTGGCTGTTGTCTGCGGCGATGATCTTGGGACGCCTGGAGTACTTCACCGTGCTGGCACTGTTAATGCCAGCATTTTGGCGACGATAACCGAGTGGGGGGTGCGAGCTTACGTATTGGCGTGTGATTGCAGTTTGTACGTCAGGTTTTGTTCTACCCCAGGCCAGTCGTACCGGGTAATACTGAAGATAACCGAGTCGCGGATTCTGCCGTCCGGCATGACCATGTGGCTGCGGAGTATCCCTTCCATTTTTGCACCCAGTCTTAGAATAGCGTTTTTGGACGGGGTGTTCAGATAGTCGGTTAGAAATTCCACCCGATTCAGATTCAGAGTGTCAAAGGCGTGTCGGAGCATCAGCAGTTTGGCTTCGGTGTTAAACGATGATCGCTGATGTGACTTTCCAAGGAAAGTAGCCCCAATCTCTACGCGCTCATGGTAATGCTGGGCGTTCATGAAACGGGTGGAACCGGCCACTTGGCCGCTGTTCTTGTCGAGCGTGACAAACGTCAGTCCTTTGCCGGACGCGTGATCTTTAAACGCTTTTTCCATATAGGCGTCGATGTTGTCTGGATGAGGGATCTGCGTGACAAATAAACGCCACAGATCACCATCACGGATAACCTGAATCAGTCCATCTTTGTGTTCTGGTCGCAGTGGTTCCAGTCGGATGTGGGTTCCTTCCAGTGTGACTTCCTGGTACATAATAATCCTTTAATGCTCTTCAATGCGTTTATTGCTCTCGTAGTGGCACAGTATATCGCCAAGCATAGTAGTGTGTTGTTGAGTGTCGTGCAAAATGCTTTAGTAAGGCATCAGGTCTTAAGGTAATTATTGATACATTTTGCCGGCATGTTTGAGCCAGCCATCCTCATGACGGTAGTTAGGATCCCTGTGAGTCCAGTGCACCACGCCACCTTTAGCGTTCCACTCATACTCGCCGTAAAACGCCACGGTATCGCCAACTTCCAATGATGAAACCCTGTCTGCCAGATCGATATTATGAGCAATCAGCAAGGTGTGGTCCGTGTTTGGCAAGGTGAGGATAAAGCGTTGATGCTTCGACCCTTTGAGGTCGTCAGGTAATACTCTGTTTACCAATCCAATGCCCTGGACCTGAATGTCACTGCGTTGATTGGCAAAAGCTTGCAGGATTAACTGATTGCTATACTCGCCTTTTTGAGAGGAAATAGGAGCGCTGCTGTGATTCTCCGCTTCAAAGATCTTGAAGGCGCCGAAAGACAGAATAGCGAGAAACAGAACCTGCAGAATTGACTTCATAGTGATCAACAAACTATTTACAGCGATATTTTAAGCAGCAACGTTTTTTAACTATGGATTAGTCAAACCATTCGGTCAATTTGGCTTTGGCTTTATCGGTATGTTCTTTTTTTATGTAAGCGGCAATAGCCGCTGTGGCAGCCACCAAAACTCCGAGGTCATCCGAGTAACCGACGAACGGTGAAATATCCGGAATGGCATCAATGGGTGTTATAAAATATCCCAGCGCACCATAAACTGTCGTTCTTGCCCAGGCCGGTGTGTCGGGGTCCTGAGCCGCGTAATACATCTTCAGGGCAGGTTCGAGTACAGATTCACCCGCGATGCGGGCGTATTTCCTGGCTTTGTTCCAAAAGCCATCGTCCGTAAATTCGTTTTCAAAAGGATTGTCTGACATATTAGTACCTCCTGTTTCAGCAGCGAACACTGATGATAAGAATACTGTATCAGATACATGTATCCTTTGGCGGTAGGGGAGTTGATAGGAAAACAGGGCCTCATTCGCTGCGGCCCTGTTGTTGCGTTAACTCAATGCAGTTTAAAGCGTGGACGAATAAAGTGATTGATCTTGTCTGCCAGTGCCACCACGGCGGTTCTCGACCAGCCGTAGATCGCAACCTGATGCATCCGATACAGAGACACATAGGCCATGCGAGCGACCTTACCTTCAAGACTTAAGCCGCCTCTGGCCAGACCACCCATCAGGCGACCAAACGCGGTGTACTGACTGAGAGAGACCAGAGAGCCCAAATCTTTGTATTGAAATTCTGCCAGAGATTTGCCTTTGATAATGGCGCAAAGGTTGTGTTCAATCGTGGATGCCATCTGATGGGCTGATTGTGCACGTGGTGGTACCCAACGTTGTTGTCCGTCCGGTGTGGTGATTGGGCAGCCCGCGCAGTCTCCCAGTGCAAAAATATCGGGATCCCCTTTGGCTTGCAGTGTGGGCTCTACCAGGATTTGGTTGGCGCGGTTATTTTCAAGTCCTTCAATACCGGTCAGAAATTCAGGCGCTTTGACACCTGCCGCCCAGACCATAAGGTCCGCTGGAATTTCTTCTCCCTCTTTGGTGATCAGTCGGCGAGGCTCGGCTGACACGATGGCAGTGTTAACTCTGACGCTAACGCCCAGTTTAACCAGTTCCTGATGTGCGCCTGATGAGATTCGATCATTCAGAGCTGGCAACAGTCGGGGGCCGGCTTCAATCAGGGAGACTTGCATGTGTTCAGGGGTGATGTTTCCAAGCCCGTAAGAGGAGAACCACTCCTGAGCTTTATACAGTTCCGCTGAGAGCTCCACGCCGGTTGCTCCGGCGCCAATAATCGCAACCCGAAGTTTGCGATCAGCTTTGCCTTCAGTCAGTTCAAGATTGAGTCGGATAAAACGATCCACAAGACGTTGGTGGAAGCGTCGAGCCTGAGTGGGGCTGTCGAGGAAAATACAGTTTTGAGCTACACCCTCTACACCAAAGTCGTTAGATACACTGCCGATTGCGAGAACGAGGTAGTCGTAATGTTCTTCACGTTGAGGAAGGATTTCTTCTCCTTCTTCATCCACAAATGCATCCAGCAAGATCACTTTGCGGTCGCGCTCTACCGCACCGAGTGTTCCCAATTTGAATTCATAATGATTTTTATGAGCGTGGGCTCGATAGCTGACGGCATCCAGATCGGCATCAAGAGAGCCAGAGGCGACTTCGTGCAGGAGAGGTTTCCAGATGTGGGTTTGATTGCGGTCGATCAGAACGATCTCGGCTTTTTTCTTGCGGCCCAATTTGCGACCTAAAGCGGTTGCCAGTTCAAGACCTCCGGCGCCACCGCCGACAATGACAATTTTCATGGTATAGACTCATTTTAAGAAATATACCTGTGTCATTAAGTCGGGTAATGGCACAGGTATATCTCCTAGAGGGCCAAGATACGCGCCTTTCGGGGATTTTTCAATTCACCCAGTTGGGTCCATGGGGTAAGTCGGGATCGCTCAACCCCACGATGAATCGGGGCCAGGGCTTATTTAGTCCAAGGCTTAAGCCAGGGGTTGGGTTTGCCTCCAGCAGGCGAATTAGATGATGCTTGGGACGTATTAGTCGACTTAGTCGACGGCTTTCTGGTGGGTTTCGTTTGTGTTTTTGTCTGTTTCTGTTTCTGTTCATTTGTTGCTGTCTTGGTTTTTGCCTCTGCCGGTTTCCTGGGTTTGTCTTTCGGTACGTAGTTTAAAACAGAAACGGGAACAGCTTTCTTGGGGACAAAGCCTTCCACTTCTTTGCGACTAATTAAGTGCCCTAGTCGACTTTCAATAGCACACAGGTTTTTAAAATCATCTTTCGATAACAGTGAGATGGCCTCGCCTGTTGAGCCTGCACGCCCGGTGCGTCCGATACGATGAATGTAATCATCAGGTTCAAATGGAAGATCGTAATTCACCACCAGAGGCAGTTCGTTGATGTCGATGCCTCGTGCCGCAATACCGGTTGCAATAAGAAAACCGAGATCTCCTGATTTGAAGTCAGCCAGAAGTTGTGTGCGCACCGCCTGACTTCTACCGCTGTGAATGGCTTCAGCTTTGATGCCGCGCTTCTCAAGCTGGCTAGCCAGCTTTGCGGCACCGTGCTTGGTTTCAATAAAAATCAGCGCTTGCTGCCATTGATGCTGCTGAATTAAGTGGCTGAGCAGCGCGGATTTTTGATCTTTATCCACGGTGATTAACCATTGGTTAATGGCCGGCACTGCATTGACGTCTGCTGTGATGGCAATTTCAAGGGGGTTGTGGACAGACGTTTTGGCCAGGTCTCGAATGTCACTAGACAGGGTTGCCGAGAACAACAGGTTTTGACGTTGAGGCGGCAGGCGCTCTATGATTTTGTTGATGTCGGCTATGAATCCCATGTCAAGCATGCGGTCGGCTTCATCCAGAACCAACGTCTCTAAGGCATCAAAATGCATAGCGCGCTGGTGAAGCAGATCCAGCAATCGACCGGGTGTTGCCACCAGAATATCAACGCCTTCGATAAGACGCTGTTTTTGCGGTTCTGAATCTACGCCGCCATAGATGGCCAGGGAGGTAAGTGACAGGTATTGGCTGTACAGGGTGATGCTGTCAGCCACCTGAACGGCAAGCTCCCGAGTTGGTACCAGAATGAGCGCATGAATGCGTTTTGCTCGCACGCTGCCCTTGTCTTTTAACCTCTCCAGTATGGGCAGAACAAAGCTTGCCGTTTTGCCCGTGCCGGTCGCGGCTGCAGCAAGCAGATCTCTACCGGACAGAATGGCTGGAATCGCTTGTGTTTGAATGGCTGTGGGAGATTTATAACCCCCTTCGGTCACGGCCTGCAGTATCGGATCACTTAGTCCAAGTTCAGAGAATGGCATGGGGAAACCTCAGGCAGGGGGATTGGGTCGCGCACTATAACAGGCTCTTGCGTGAGCATTAGCATGTTTTTTGTCCAGACTGAGGTGATTTTGGAGCAATAATGGCAGTTGGCGGCCGTTCAGCGCTTTTGGATAACAAGCTGAATCGAGCCCACGTCTATGCCCCACTTGGACAGTGCCGAATGGTTTATGACGGTATTGTCGTCCACTCGCCACATCCAGTCGTCGACGCTCAGCTGCAGGGGGCTGTCGTTGTAGTCCACTTCCAGTACATATTTCAGATTTAGGGCATTGCCCGAAACCTGTCCGCTGCCTGTTCCGATGACATCCCCAGCAGTGGCGTCAAAGGTATTGTCTGAGGTGGGTGTTAATGTCCAGGTGCGGTACTGAATCTCGCCATCGTTAAACTCGAAGCGTTCTTCCAGCGTGCCAACACCATTTTCCCAGTGAGCTTCAATCGTCGCACTGAAGTAACGGGTCACGTTACCGCCACGGTCTTTTAGGACGCCATGAGCGCTGAGGTTTCCCTGAAAGAACGCCTCCGGCTCAAAGGCTGGCTGATTGTTCTGGTATTGGGTGATGTCTTGCCGTGCGCAACCGCTGATCAGAGTCAAAAGGATGGTCGATATTATGAATCCGTACTTGCAGCGATACATGGCGGCTCCTGAGGTGATGGTATTAACGTTCAATGTGTGAGAGCCGGCGTTTGAGTCCGGTTCTGTGGTGGGGATCTATAGGTTGTATACGGGTAAAGTGCGGATAAGGATTAGGGCTGTTCGTGGAGCCCCTGGGTTTCGCAGTCCGGCAAAAGGCTGAGATCAATGTTTTGACTGGTAATTGTTACGATATGGTAGTGCTAAGCTAACTGATAATTGTTACTATTAGCGACAGGTAAACCTTATGTGTTGACTGCTGGATTCAATGATTTCCAAGGATTGATTGTATGAAACCTAATTTTCCATTCGGCCGGACCGCTGCGTCTGCTGGCCTTTGTGCTGTGGTTACTCTGAGTTCTGTCATTTCACAGGCAGAGTCTGATATTGAAGAGGTTGTTGTTACGGGACAAAAAGTGTCTCGCTCCCTACAGGATACTCCCGACAGTGTGGCGGTAATGACCGAACTTGTTATGGAAGAGCAACAAATTTTGGGGATGAACGATGCGCTGGAGCAAACCCCTAATGTAGCTGTGCAGCCCGGGACGTCTTTCACCATCCGTGGTATCGATGCGTTTAATGTGTCCGGTGGCGGAAATAGTTATTTGGCCAGTGTGTATCTTGATGGAGCACCGTTGCCTTACCGCATGATTCAAAACGGGGGGTTCTCAACCTGGGATCTATCTCAGGTAGAAGTGCTTCGGGGGCCTCAGTCTAGCTTGCAAGGTCGCAATGCTCTGGCGGGGGCCATTGTCGCTCGTAGCCAGGACACCAGCTACGACTGGAACGCAAAGGCCAGATTGATCGGTGGTGAGTACGGTAAGAAAGAAATGGCCGTAGCCGCCGGTGGTGGGTTGGTGGATGATCTGTTGTCATTCCGCATCAGTGGCGAGCGTAAACAATTTGATGGTTTTAATGAAAATATCGTCACCGGCAAAGGTTCTGATTATCAGGATTTAGAGACCTATCGTTTAAAAGTTAAACTTGAGCCCACTGAGAATCTCGACATCATCTGGGGCTATACCTATTACGATGAAGAAACCGGTGTACCTTTCACCAATACCCCGCCCGCAGGGCACAGCACATACGATTACAGAGTACTGGATTACAACAGCCCGACGTTTGAATCGAACCGTGCCGATCTCTTCACTCAGGAGATTATTTACGATTTGGGTGAGCACTGGCAGTTGTCATCAATCACCAGTTATTCAGATTCCAATTACGCCTATGAGTGGGATGGCGATGCCAGTAATAATCCGCCGGATCTGGTGCAGGTGGATGACCGCACCGATGAAACCCTGAGTCAGGAGTTTCGGGCAGTCTTTAACTACGACCGTTTCAATGGGGTGATCGGGGCTTACTATTCAGACCTTGAGGTCAATGATGAAGCGCAGGGTCAACGTATACTGAGCTTTGCTGAAGTGGGTGTGACGCCACCTTCGTTGGCTGCCATTTTTGGGGTTTCTGAAGCCGAGGCAGCGGCGCTGCTGAGTCTTTACGCTCCGGTTGACCCGGTAGAATTGGGTGTGACCAGCGATTTCTATCAGAAAGTCACAACCGCCGCTGTGTTTGCCGATATGACTTACTCGCTGACTTCGAAGCTGGATTTTCTGTTTGGCTTGCGTTGGGATTATGAAAAGCAGGAAAACAGCGCTAATTCGGTTTACACAATTGATAACTTCAGTCAGTTCCCGAACCCATCTGATTATTCAGCCGTTCCAGCCGTTGCCGGTGCTATATCACAATTGAATGGTTTTATACTGGCTCAAGCCGATGCCGCTTCTGGCGAAGAGCCTTTGAGCGATGCGGACTTTAATGAGTGGCTGCCCAAGGTGGGTATCAGTTATCGCTGGACAGATGATCTGACTACCAGCTTTGTGATTAAGCAAGGTTATCGTTCTGGTGGTGTCGGCACCAATGTCGCGCGTGCGTCGAACTTTGTGTATGACCCGGAGTACCTTACGAACTATGAGCTATCTCTGCGTTCAGTGTGGTTGGATGGGCGTTTGATTGCCAATGCCAACGCGTTCTATAACGACTGGAAAGATCAACAGGTTTCAGTGAGACTGAGTGCGAACCAGTTCGATACCGAGACACGCAATGCTGGTAAATCCAACATCAAAGGTTTCGAATTTGAGCTGCAATACTACGCCACAGAGAATCTAAAACTGTACTCAGGCTTTGGTTACGCCAAAACAGAGTTCACCGATTTTGAGGTGGGTGGTGTTGATTTGAGCGGACGAGCCTTCCCGTATGCGCCTGAATGGACGGGTAATATCGGTGCAACCTGGAGTGCCGGCAACGGATTGTTTGCCAATATTAATGCCAACTACGTAGATAAGTCCAAACCCGTGGTGGATCCGAGTACGACAGGATTTTCACCCGGCGATCCCGGTTATGATGCAGACAATGATTCACGCACTGTGGTTAATCTGAAACTGGGTTATCAATGGGACAATATGGGGGTTTATCTGGTGGGCACCAATGTTCTGGATGAAGAGTATCTGGTCGATGCAGATACAGGGCTAGGTCAGCAAACCTATGGCGCGCCTCAGCAGTGGAGTTTGAGTTTAGAAGCCAGTTATTGACCACACATCGAAAAGCTGTAATCAAATTTGTCACAATAGCGTTATGTCGAAAGGGTGAGACTTTAAGGTCTCGCCCTTTTTTGTGTCAGTAGGTTTTGTGCCAGAAACGTAGTTGGTGAGTTTTGTCAGGCATTTTGAAGCAGCCTGAATATAAGTACTTGGATTGAAATAGTCTGGATTAGAAGAGGCTGGTTTTGACGTCTATCTTTAATGGAGGGCAAGTATCCTTGATGTTTTCAATCCATTAGAGCCAAGAATAGGTTAGGAGTGTCAAACATGGACGATGTTTTTGATGTGAATGTCAGCTTGATCATTACTCATTTCACGCAACTGGGTATTGCCCTGTTACTGGCATTACCTATCGCGCTAAATCGCGAAAATCGGGCGCAGGGAGCGGGGTTGAGAACATTCCCGCTGGTGTCCATTACCTGTTGTGCGTTTATGTTAGTGGGTATGGATGTTTATAAAGGCTCTGATGCTGAAGCTCGAGTGATGTACGGCATTATCACCGGTATTGGTTTTATCGGTGGTGGTGCGATCTTGAAGGAGTCTGGCAAGGTGGCGGGAACTGCAACAGCGGCGGGGTTATGGAGTACTGGTGCTATCGGTGTCTCGGTGGCGTACAGCCGTTATGAGATTGCGATTGTTCTATCCTTGATCGGGTTTATTATTTTCCAGTTTTCCGATGTGTTTAAAAATGGAAAAGATACTGATGGATTAGATTAGTTACCGGGATTTGGATATAAAAAACGGGAGGGTGATAAATCGCAGTGTTTCGCAACCTATCATCACCTCCCGTTTTGGAGTGATTAACGCCTGAACTTAGCTTTCGTTCAGGTGCTTGGTCAGTTCCAGAATAGCCGTTTTACCGTCGCCGAACAGCATCAGAGTGTTGTCTTTGGCGAACAGTGGGTTAGGCAGACCGGCAAAACCGGCAGACAGAGAACGTTTAACCACAACCACGGTCTTGGCTTTGTCGACGTTCAGAATCGGCATGCCGTAAATCGGGCTACCTTTGTCTTCACGGGCCATCGGGTTGGTTACGTCGTTTGCACCAATCACGATAACTACGTCGGTTTGCTCGAAGGTTGGGTTGATCTCGTCCATCTCTTTCAGTTTGTCGTAAGAAACTTCCGCTTCAGCCAGCAATACGTTCATGTGTCCAGGCATACGACCGGCAACCGGGTGAATGGCGTATTCCACTTCGATACCCATAGCTTCCATAGAGTCGGCCAGATCACGTACCGCGTGTTGTGCCTGCGCCATCGCCAGACCAAAGCCTGGAACGATCACTACGCGACGAGCGGTATCCAGCATCATAGCCACTTCTTCCGGAGAACTGGACTTGACCTTGCCGGCGTAGATTTCGTCAGCATCCATAGCTTCGCCAGCTTCCGCCATCACACCGAACAGTACGTTGGTCAGCGAGCGGTTCATGGCAACACACATGATTTGCGTCAGGATGATACCGGAGGCACCCACCAGAGAACCGGCGATGATCAGTACACTGTTGCCCATCACAAAACCCGCCGCTGCAGCAGCAATACCGGAGTAGGAGTTCAGCAGAGAGATCACAACCGGCATGTCGGCACCACCGATTGGCATGACAAGCAGGATACCCATGATGCAGGCTGCAACCACCAGACCCCAGAACAACTGGGTGTTGGTTGGGTCAACGGTCAGGTAGCCGATGGCAATGATAGAGCCAATCAGCAGCAAGCCGTTGAGGGCTTTCATACCCGGGAAGCCTTTGGGCTGTCCGTCGATCAGCTCTTGCAGTTTGGCAAACGCAACGAACGAACCGGTCAGGGTGACGGAACCGATAAACACGGCCAGGCCTGTGGCGATCATGGCGAAGGTGCCCATGCCACCGGTGACGTGATCGGTCATCTGAGCGACGGTGTTCATGACGTCGGTTGGCTGGCTCTTGGTGAACTCAGCCGCAGCAACGGTCAGGGAGGCGCCGCCACCAAAGCCGTTCAATACCGCAATCAATTGCGGCATGGCAGTCATCTGAATCTTGATGGCCAGCAGGGCGCCAACAATAGCACCCACAATAGCACCAGCAATGATCCACTCGTAGCTGACTACGGAGCTGTTCACCAGTGTGACAACGATGGCAACCAGCATACCAACGGCAGCCAGTTGGTTACCGCGAACCGCGGTTTTTGGTTTGCTCAGGCCCTTGATGCCGAGGATAAACAGAGCAGCGGCAACAATGTAGGCGATTTCAATAATATTCTGACTCACAGTGAAGTCTCCTTAATCTTTGCGCTTGAACATGGCGAGCATACGGTTGGTGACCATAAAACCGCCAACGACATTGATGGTTGCCAGAGCGACGGCCACGAAGCCCAGTACGTTCACCAGGGTCTGGTCGCCACCGTGACCGGCCGCCAAAATGGCGCCTACCAGGGTAATGCCGGAAATGGCGTTAGAACCTGACATCAACGGTGTGTGCAAAGTAGGGGGGACTTTGGTAATCAGTTCAAAGCCCAGGAAAATCGCCAACACGAACAGTGTGACGTGAATGATAGAAATATCCATGATGTTCTCCTTAGCTGTCGGCCGCTTCGTCGTTGCTGGTTTCAGGCACTGGCAGTGCTTCCATACCTAACAGTTCGCGCATGCGAGCGTTGGTCACATCACCGGCATTGGCGACAACAGTTTCGCGAATGATCTCGTCTTCAAAGTCGAGGTTCAGTTTGCCGTCTTCGGTGATCAACAGGTCCAGCAAGTTCTCGATATTCTTGCCGTACATTTGGCTGGCGTGGGTAGGTACCGTGGCGGTGAGGTTGTTGGGGCCAATGATCTTGACGCCGTTCTCGATAACCACTTCACCTAATTGAGTCAGCTCACAGTTACCGCCTTTCTCAGCGGCAAGGTCGATGATCACTGCGCCAGGCTTCATGCTTTTCACCATTTCGGCAGTCACCAAAATCGGTGATTTCTTACCGGGAACAGCCGCGGTAGTGATAACCACGTCTTGCTGAGCCAGAACATCGGCCATGGCAGCTTGTTGTGCCTTGATGAATTCGGCCGATTGCTCTTTGGCGTAACCGCCAGAGCTTTCCGTATCTTCAGCCTGAATATTCAGTTCAACCGGCTTTGCGCCAACAGACAGAATCTGTTCGCGGGCAGCAGGGCGCACATCGTAGGCCTCAACAACGCCACCCAGACGTTTGGCGGTGGCACAGGCCTGCAGACCGGCAACACCTACACCCATAATAAAGACGCGAGCTGGCTTCAACGTGCCTGCAGCGGTCATGTTCATGGGGAACATGGAGGGCAGTTCGCTGGCGCCGATCAGCACAGCTTTGTAGCCGGCGATCATTGCGTTGGAGGACAGTACATCCATTGCCTGGGCGCGGGTGATTCGGGGAATCAGCTCCATGGCAATGCCGGTGACTTTCTTGTCTGCCAGAGTTTTTGCGAATTCAGGATTTGCCAGTGGGTCCATCATGCCAACCAGGACTTTGTCGCTGGACAGGTCGGCCAGGTCGCTTTCACCGGTTTTCTGATTCAGACCCGGGGTCTGTACCTGAATGATGATGTCTGATTTTTCAAACACTTGTTTGCGGTCGGCAATAGTTGCTCCGGCTTCTTCATACGCCTGGTCGGTGTGACCAGCAGCAGTACCGGCGCCACTTTCAATAATAATGGAGCGGCCTTTCTTAACAAGCGCGCTGACATTCTGTGGGACAAGACTGACCCGGGATTCTCCGGGACAGGTTTCTCTGGGTATTCCAATGATCACTGGGTGCCCTCCGTTCTCTGTTATAACCGTGTAGGTCAAATTTTTAGTTCCACTCCCTTCCGGGCTGCAGTTGATAAGGCCGCAGTCAAGATCATAGGGCATGGAGGTTTAATTAAATAAATTAATTGTAGTTATCATTATTATTGTTGCCGCTTATCGTTACCGGGTTTGCTCAAAAAGTGCTTATCCGTAGTTTTTGGCGGTCGACAAATGTAAAGCAATTTAAAGATGATGTCTTCTATTGATGCGTGGTATTCATGCCATTTCATGGGAAAACGTACTATTTGTGCCATTTAAATCTTCAAATTGATCATTTTTAGACAGCTGAAGATGAAGCCGAACTTAAAACAGCATGACAAAAAACAGGTTTAACTTTTTTGCTTTATGTTCAGCTATCAGGGCAGGGTTATAGCTCCAATAAGTCTGCCCTAATGGCTGCTGCTTTTTATGGCGCAGTCATAACATGATTTATGGGAAGCTCCCTTGGCCGAACGTCAGAATGCCGACGATTTTTTTGATTTTCCTGAGGAATATTTTTAGAAATAGGAGTGACTAAAGTACTTGCTCTTTTGTTTAGTTAAATAACTTGGGAGTTGTGTGTTGCGTTATTTAATTAAGTTTACGGGGGTGGCAAGTATTACAAGAGGCTTTGAAATGTTTCAGTAGAAAGAAAAGCTTACTAAATTTGAAGTTGAATTAAAGAAACAATTTTTACG
>NZ_CBFIHX010000054.1:0-24326 GCF_965662505.1 Pseudomaricurvus sp.
GCGATGGCGCTATTGCGGTTGTCCGTGATGTTGGCCTCATACGTATGACATACCAAGGATAAGGATTATGAAAATTCCAAGAAGAAATATGTGCTCAATGTTAAAAGCTTTAGCCGGCTCTTTCGTGCTGGCTGTTGGCGTCGGGAGTCTTCAGGCTCAGGCTTTTTATCATGGGCATGATGATGACAATACGATGACGGGAGTCGAGACTGACTACGGCACCAAATACCTGGGAATCCCATACGCAGAGCCACCGGTTGGCGATCTACGCTGGAAAGCTCCGCAACTACTTGAGTTCCCTGAGGATTACGACGCGACGACCGTTGGGGCGGGTTGCCCACAAGCTCCTTCAGCATTTGGTCTGCCCAGTGTTTCAGAAGATTGCCTGTACCTGAACGTTTACGAACCCGAAAAGAAGAGAGGGTTTTGGGGACACATTAAACGTCCGGTGATGGTCTGGATTCACGGTGGTGCTTTTACTTACGGTGAGGGCCACACTTATGATCCTGAAAAACTGGTAGAAGAGGGTGTGGTGGTCGTTACCGTTAACTACCGTCTTGGCGCTCTGGGTTTTATGGCTCATCCGGCGTTGACCGCAGAGGGTGGTGGAGCATCCGGCAACTACGGCTTGATGGATCAGCAGGCCGCCCTGCAGTGGGTACAGGATAATATTGAGCGTTTTGGTGGTGATCCGGATCGTGTCACTATTTTTGGTGAGTCTGCAGGTGGTTTGAGTGTGCATGCTCAGATTGCGTCACCAAAGGCTGAAGAGTTGTTCAGTGGCGCCATTATTCAGAGTGGCGCCTACGCACTGGCTCAGCCACCTCTGCAGCAGTGGGAATACCTGGGAGCAGGTCTGGCCGCGGCGATGGGATGTCCTGATCAGTCTCTGTCGTGTCTTCGCAGTCTTAGCGTTGAGCAGATTCTGGCAAATCAGGATCCGGGCCCTGTGGGCTGGCTGCCGGTTGTTGATGGTGATGTGTTGCCTCAAACCGTGCAAAGTGCCTTGCAAAGTGGTGATTTCAACAAGGTGCCTGTGATTGAGGGGACTACCCGTGATGAGTACAGCTTGTTCACGGCGCTGAATTTCGATCTGGTTGGTAATCCGGTGACCGCTGAGAACTACTACACTGCGATCGCGCAATCGGGTATTCCTGTTGAAGCGGTACCTGCAGTAGCTTCTTTCTATCCTCTGGAGGCTTACTCTTCACCGGGCGCAGCCGTGACGGCATTGGGTACAGATTTTTTGTTTGCCTGTAACTCTTTGTCTTCTATTAAGTTATTGTCACAGCATGTCCCGACCTATGGGTATGAGTTCGATGATCCCAATGCGCCTCAGATATTGCTGCCGCCAGTGAGCTTTCCCTATGGCTCATTCCACAGCTCCGAAATTCAGTATCTGTTGGGTACTAATGGACAGGCCCAAGGGGTTAATCTGAGTGATGAGCAGAAGCAGTTGTCAGACGATATGGTTCGCTATTGGACAAGCTTTGCCAAGTTCCGTACTCCAAACCTGTCCGGTGCGCCTCTGTGGATTCGCTACGGAAGCAACTACGAGCTGATGAAGTCTTTGAAGCCTACGGGTCCTGTGAGCTTCAACAATTTTGCCGAAGCTCACCAGTGTGATTTGTGGTCTGCGGTATTGGGGTATTAATCTCAAGCCGAACCGGCCAAATTAGTTAACAACTGCCGGAAGTGTTGAAACGCTTCCGGGCTTTGCTCTGTTATAGCGAGGCTCGGGGGCGCCGGCCCTTCCGGCCATTATAAAAATAATAAAATGCGTAAATTATCTTCGAATGCCGAAGCCGAGCTGCTTGGGCTGATTGAGCAAAATGCATCCTGCTCTCAAAACGACTTAAACAAACTTTTCCAACAATGCAGTCCTGCAGATTGTGACTTTATGTTGGGGGTTTGGCAGGTAGGGCGTTTTGAAGGCGCTTGTATGTCTGATGCGGGTTGTTATGGCAAGCGCATAACGACTGTTGACAGCGTGGATCCCATTCTTTACCGCAAACCTGACGGTTCTTTTTACGCCTGGGATATATGGGGCAGTGCCCGATTGCGTGAGATGCGAGTTGCCGGACAGCTGCAGGCATGCCTGTTGTACAGTGATCAACCCTGGGTAGAAGCTTTTCGGCGGATTAATGATGACACGGTTCTTGGGATGTTGTGGCGCAACAGTATCAGTGTCTCTCACTTCTTCTGGATGAGACGTATTCTCTCCGAGTCTTGATTTGGGCTTCGACGAATGACAGCCGTCCCTGGCTCTCATGTGTCAGTCAGTAGCCGGCTATCAGTGGGCGACTACTTTTTATCGTGGAATGGGGCTAGCTTGTCGATAGAGGTGTCGTGGCGATCAAGTAGCCCTACATCCAAAACCGGAGATGCATCGATATGCTGTGCATCCATCATCTGTGCAACACGCTGTAATGACGAGATGATCATGGTTTGCTCCCATTCTTGCAGGTCGCCAAACTGGCGAGCAAAATGATCCTGCAAGGGAATTGGGGCTTCGCTCAACGTGCTTAACGCATCATCTGTGAGGTACGCATGGACTTTTCGCTTGTCTTCTTTGGAACGTTCGCGAAACACCAGGCCGCGCTTCTCCAGGCGATCCAGAATGGTCGTTACCGTTGCCTGACTTAGGCTCATCTTATTGGCGACTTCACCAATGGTGATTTGACCTTCATCGCGAATGGTCTGCAAAAGCAAGATCTGCGGAGCCGTCAGGCCCGTGGTTTTAGCCAGATGCTTTGAGTGCAGGTCAGTTGCGCGGATTACTCTCCGCAGAGCAATCAAAACCTCTTCTATGCTGTTCAAGAATTTTTCTCTACTCGATTGATGCTTATTAAGTGGCAAATTATACATCTGGGCATCGATGTCGCCGACCATTTTATTCATCGTTCTCAGCCCTCCTGATGTTGATGTGTGAATTCTTCAAAATAACTGTCTCCAGGTTGTGTTGAGCACTGCCGGGAGGCTCGCGTGGCCATGTTTAGGCGTATATTTCTGTGTCCGCCAGCGTTTTGCTGGACGCGGGTTATTCGGGGCCTGCTGCTGCCCTTTTGAGCGTGGCCGCGTATGACTCTAAATAAGGGCCGCGTATGACTCTAAATAAGGATGGTTGTCATCCTGTGACATGCTACTAATCCCGAGGGGTTTAGCCTGACTGGACATTTAGAATATTTAGTGTACTATATTTAGGCCTCTAAGCAATATATTTCAGAAAAATCGAAGCTTTGGCGCCAAATAGGGTGTTTAAGCCAAGGTGAGTACCGCTATTGTCACATTAAGGCGGTAATATTCTTAGGGCTGAAAACATTTGACGTGTAATTGATTCATTGAGGTGAATGCGTGAGTAACAGCGACTCGACAAAAAGTGGTAACCCTAGAGCCGATGAGATCGTTTTGCGAAATCCGGTGTCTGAGGATGGAATGAATGTTTACAAGCTGGTTGCCGCTTGCCCGCCGCTGGATACCAATTCTTCCTATTGCAACCTGTTGCAGTGCAGCCACTTTGCCAGCACTTCGGTTGCAGCCACGCTCGACGGTGAGTTGGTGGGGTTTATTAGCGGTTACGTTATCCCTGAGCGCCCCGATACCGTATTTGTCTGGCAGGTCGCGGTAGGTGAGGCAGCCCGGGGCTGTGGCCTGGCAACCAAGATGATCAAGTTCATATTGTCTCAGCCGGCTTGTGAGAAGGTGTCTTTTCTGGAGACCACCATCACTGAAGATAATAAAGCCTCATGGGCGTTATTTACCGGAGCGGCAAAGAAGCTCGATGCGGAGATCAGTTCATCGGTGTTTTTTGATAAGGATACCCACTTTCAGGGGGAGCACGACTCTGAAATGCTGGTTAGGATCGGCCCATTTTCAGTATGACAGCCTTAATAACAGGGGCTGGCACAGCTAACGGTTTAGATAAGCAGCTTTGAACAGCAAAAGTATTGTTCAGTGCGGCTAATACATTATTTAGAACAGTTAATACATTATTTGGATTAAAACTACTCGGAGAAACTGGTTATGAAAATTTTTGAAGAGATTGAGTCGGAAGTACAGTCTTACGCACGCTCATTCCCGCGTGTGTTTAACCGCGCAAAAGGTGAGTTTTTGTACGATGACGATGGCAATGAGTATCTGGATTTTCTGGCAGGTGCCGGTACCCTGAACTACGGCCACAACCATCCGGTATTTAAGACTCTGCTGCAGGAATACATCGAGAACGATGGCATTACTCATGGTCTGGATATGCACACCAAGGCCAAAGGTGAGTTCCTGGAAGCGTTTAACGAAAAAATTCTGAAGCCACGTGATCTGGATTACGTGATGCAGTTTACCGGTCCTACTGGTACCAATGCGGTAGAGGCTGCGCTGAAGCTGGCCCGTAACGTAACGGGTCGTGAAAACATCATCACCTTTACCAACGGGTTCCACGGCGTGAGCCTGGGTGCGCTGGCTGCAACTGGTAACTCTCACCACCGTGGTGCTGCAGGTACCAGCCTGCACGGCACTAGCCGTTTGCCGTTTGATGGTTATTTGGGTGACGACATCGACACCACTTTCTATCTGGATAAGGTTTTGTCTGACTCCAGTAGTGGTATCGACAAGCCTGCGGCTGTGATTGTTGAGACGGTTCAGGGTGAAGGTGGTATCAACGTTGCCAGCTTTGAGTGGTTACGCAATCTGGACAGTGTGTGTAAAAAGCACGGCGTGTTGCTGATTGTTGATGATATTCAGGCAGGTTGTGGTCGTACCGGTACTTACTTCAGCTTTGAAGAAGCGGGTATCAAGCCAGATATCGTCACCTTGTCCAAGTCTCTGGGCGGTTATGGTTTGCCGTTTGCGGTTGTGCTCTTCCGTCCGGAAATCGATCAGTGGAAGCCCGGTGAGCATAACGGTACCTTCCGTGGTAACAACTTTGCTTTTGTCACGGCTAAGGCTGCGATTGATCACTTCTGGGCCGATGACAGCTTCTCGAAAGAGATTAAGCGCAAAGGCGATTATGTTGAGCAACGTCTGGACGCCATCGTTGATCAGTATGGTGAGGGTAACTTTACCACTCGTGGTCGTGGTATGTTCCGCGGTATCAACTGTATCGATGGTGAATTGGCGGCGAAGATTACCCGCAAGTGTTTCCAGAATGGCTTGATCATTGAAACCAGTGGTGCAGACGATCAGGTTATTAAGTTCCTGTGTCCATTGATTATCAGCGATGAAAACCTGAAAAAAGGTATCGATATTGTTGAGATGGCGATTCGCGAAGTCTGTGCAAAAGAAGATTCTATGCCAGAAGAGAGTGATTACTTTGACGATGTTCGTCTCGCTCAATAAGTTGAGTCTGTTCGCGGGTTATTCACTCGGAGGACTATTCGTTCTCGAACGAAGCGATAGAAAAGAGGGCTGGGCCTTGTAAATAGGCCCGGTCGTCCTCAAGTTAGAAATTAAATATTTCACTGGTTGGAGGCTTAAAACCAATGATCGTAAGAACCTTACAAGACGCAGAAAAGACCAATCGTAAAATTGTTTCTCCGGACGGCAATTGGGACAGCACCCGTATGTTGTTGAAGGATGACAATATGGGGTTTTCTTTTCATATTACGACTATCTATGCAGGTGCTGACTTCCAAATGCACTATCAGAACCATCTGGAATCCGTCTACTGCATGTCCGGTGAAGGTGAAGTCGAAACTCTGGCAGATGGGGTAAAATACCCGATCACTCCAGGCACCTTGTACATTCTGGATAAGCATGACAAGCATGTTCTGCGCGCCACCAAAGAGATGAAAATGGCCTGTGTTTTCAATCCTCCATTGAATGGCAAGGAAGTGCACAACGCTGAAGGCGCCTATGAGCTGGAAGCGGAAACCATCTCCGAGTAAGTAACATCCGCTGGCTTTATTACTTCGGTAACTTGTGCTGAAGTAATGGCCATGCAAGTTGGAACTTTGGGCGTGTTATCACGCCCTACATGTATTTGAAACACTCTTTGCTTTACCTGGACAGACGCTGGATTGGAACTGTCGTGAAGTGGAAGAGAAGGATCTGTCGATTTATGGATGCTCTGGATTTTGGACAGCTGGAGTCGCATATTAAGCACCGTATGCGTCAACTGGAAGGCGAGCTTTCAGAGAGCAAAAGTTTATCAAGTAAAAAGCTGGAACAGGATGATGATCCTGCAGCGGATTTGGATTTGACCATCAGCTCATCGGTTGATGAAAAAGTATTGGCTGAACACAAGGCCGAGCTGAAAAGACTGTCTCGCAACCTGTTGTGGTTGGAAAGTGATGAGGCGGGATTGTGTCGCTTTTGCGACTGTGAAATTCCAATGAAACGATTGTTGGCGGTTCCCGATACACAGGTATGTATCAACTGCGCAGATTGATATAGCAGTCTGATCGCAGAATTTAATTTGTTAACTGCAGCTGGTCTGTGTGATGCGGTTGCAGGAAAAACCATTTTAAGGAACAACACTATGCACACGATTGAGAAAATTGGCGGTACATCCATGAGCGACTATGAGTCGGTTCGGGATAACATCATTTTCAAAGGCGCCCACAACGGCGACTTGTATCAACGGGTGTTTGTCGTTTCAGCGTACGGTGGTATCACCGATAAGCTTCTGGAACATAAAAAGAACGGCCGTCCTGGTATCTATGGTTTGTTTGCCAATAGTATGGAAGACAAGACCTGGTTGCACGCCGTTGCCGATCTGAAAGTAGAATTGCACGAAATCAATCAGGGCCTGTTTGGTGATACCGAACTGCTGGAAGAAGCAAACAATTTTATCGACGAGCGTATCAACGACGCGCAGACCTGTCTGGTGGATTTGCACAGTCTGTGTATGCACGGTCACTTCGCTCTCGATGCTCACCTGGCTACAGTGCGTGAAATGCTGGCCAGTATTGGTGAAGCCCACAGTGCCTGGAATACCGCTACATTGCTGAGGCGTGATGGCGTCAACGCCTGCTTCCTGGATTTGACTGGATGGAACACAGACAAGCACGTATCACTGGATGAGCGTATTCGTCTGGCGTTTGAAGACCTGGATTTGTCCAAAGTGCTGCCCGTAGTCACCGGCTATGCCCACAGTCAGGACGGTCTGATGTCCTCCTTTGACCGTGGTTACAGTGAGATGACCTTCAGCCGTCTGGCGGTGATTACCCAGGCGCGTGAAGCGATTATCCATAAGGAGTTTCACTTGAGCAGCGCCGACCCACGCTTGGTGGGTGAAGAAAACGCTGTGCCTATCGGCCGGACTAACTACGATGTGGCTGATCAGTTGGCAAACCTGGGTATGGAAGCGATTCACCCCAAAGCCGCTAAAGGTTTGCGCCAGAACAATATTGCCCTGCGCGTCAAAAATACCTTTGAGCCTGAGCATGCCGGTACCTTGATTACTGGCGACTATGTGAGCGATACTCCTTGTGTTGAGATTATTGCGGGCTGTAAGGGCGTGTACGCGCTTGAAATCTTCGATCAGGATATGGCGGGTAACATTCATGATTATGATCATGAAGTACTGTCAACCATTAAGCGCTTTAAGGCACATATTGTGTCCAAAGACATTAATGCCAATACCATTACCCACTTCCTGGCGACAAACCTCAAAACGGTGAAGCGTATTCGCGCAGCACTGGAAGAGCGTTACCCGGATGCCGAATTTAATCAGCAAAAAGTGGCTATCGTCTCGGCTATTGGTAGCGATATGCAGATTCCAGGCATTCTGGCGAAGACAGTACAGGCTGTTGCCAAGGGCGATGTGAGTGTATTGGCTGTGCATCAGTCCATGCGTCAGGTGGATATGCAGTTTATCGTTAAGGAATCCGACTACGATCAAGCCGTGAAAAGTTTACACGAATCTCTGGTAGAGATTCATGACCACGGAAGAGCTATATGTCTCGCCTCCTGATAGGTGTCGTTTTTATTGTGCTGGCGCTGTCCAGCACAGCGTATGCAGAAGTTTCAGGCAGCCAGTCTGCCAATATTGACCAAGAGAATGAGTCGGCACCGCCGGCTCATTTTCGTGAACAACCCCAGAAACAGTCTCAAAACCAGACCCGGGAGCAAACTCAGGCTGCTGTTGCTGACGCGGTAAATCAGTTGGATGAACCCCTCTATACGCCGTTTATTGAGCGTTACGTCCTCGATGAGATGAAGCAACTGCGTATCGATATGGCGGCTCAGAAGAACGAGTTGCTGCAGCAGGTGGTTGATCGTGAGCACCGCTCGATCGACCGTGGCGTGACCTATGCCACGGACACTATCACGTACTTTTTCTACCTGATTGCCGCAGCCAGCTCGGTGTTGGTGATTGTGGGGTGGACGTCTATTCGCGACATCAAAGAGCGCGTGCACTCCTTTGCCAATGATGAAATCTCAAAACTCATCGACGAGTACGAAAGCAGACTGGAACGTATTGAGAAGCAGCTCAAGCAGAAAACACGTCACATTGAAGAAAACCGGGAAGCTCTGGAGCGGACGGAAGAGGTGCAGACTCTGTGGCTGAGAGCTCAGCAGGATCAAACGCCTTCTCATCAGATACCAATCTACGACCAAATTCTGAAGTTGCGTCCGGATAACTGCGAAGCCATGACTTATAAAGCCGATGCGGTGTTGGAGTTAGGCGAGCCCCAGTGGGCGGTGAACCTCTGTCATCAGGCACTGGCCATCGATCCTGAGAACAGTCATGCCTTCTACCAGTTGGCGTGTGCTCACACGACGCTGCATCAGTACGATGAGGCGGTACGCTTCCTGTCGAAAGCTCTGGATTTGACCGAGACCTATCAGGATCAGCTGGATACCGATCCGGCCCTTCAACCGCTGAAGGAGTTTGAACCCTTCAAGACTCTGGTGGGCGGTATGGAGAGCGAAGGCTAGCGGTTTTGTTCATGCATCAGCCTGGCTTGCCGGCTGATGCTGAGTGTCATAAACGTTCATAAAGTGTGTTTGTATCTGTGCTTTATGGGTGCGGATATAGTCCAGAAATGCCTCGGCGGCGGGTGTCAGATGCTTGCGGCTGGGGTGGACGGTGCACCACGAGCGCCGCAATGGAAACCCCTCAATTTGTAACTCCCGCAAAAACCCCTGTTGTAACTCCAACTGAACACTGAAGCGGGGCATCACCGCGACGCCAAGATCCGCCAAAACGCCGTGTTTGACGGCCGCGTTCGACCCAAGCTCCATAATCCAGTTCAGGGCAAAGCGCTGCTCCGCGCAAAAGGCTTCCAGTGCGTGACGGGTACCGGATCCGTGTTCCCGTAGCAGGAGTGGCTGGCGAAAAAAATCCGCTATGGAAACGTGCTCTTGTTCCGCCAGAAGGTGTCCAGCATTGACCACGGGGATCAATTCGTTATCAAGAAAGGGCATAAATGACAGGGATCTGTCTTCTGGCACCATCCCCATGATCACAAGATCGTCCGTATTCTCTGCTAATCTCGATATAGCCTGGGCGCGATTCACGACTTTCATTGCGACTTCAATCTTTGGGTATTGTTTCAGGAAGCCAGCCAGTAAGTGAGGAACCACATACTGTGCAGTGCTTACTGCGGCTAGGTTCAGACTGCCTGACACCACACCCTCGAGCTCAGACAACTGGCCTTGCAGCTGTTGCAGTTCGCCAAAAATTTGCTGAATGCTACGAGCCAGCTCATCGCCTGCCGGAGTGGTGTGCAGGGTTTTCCCCACGTAGTTGAACAGGGGTTGGCTAAAAATTTGCTCCAGTTGCCGTATCTGGGCGCTGATGGCCGGTTGAGTCAGCCCCAGTGACTCGGCGGCTCGGCTGTAGCCTCGCAATTCAAAGACAGCCATAAAGACCTGTAGCTGGCGAAAAGAGAGCCGATTCAACAGCTGATTCAGGGTGTAAGACATGGGCCGGGTCTCGCAATTGGGGTTGGCTTATAAGCTTTCTTTTATAGTAAACCAAAAAAATATCAATTTTAACTACTGGTTGAGCTGGGGTAACTTAGCTTTCTATTACTGAGCTGAACTGAACGGAGCTTCTCATGTTCAAAAAGTTATTAATTGCTAACCGGGGCGAGATCGCTGTGCGGATTATTCGCGCCTGCGCCGAGATGGGGATTCGCTCGGTGGCAATTTATACCGAACCGGATCGCTATGCGTTGCACGTCAAGCGCGCGGACGAAGCCCACTTTATCGGTGATGATCCGCTGGCGGGCTATCTCGATCCACGCCGTATCGTCAATCTGGCGGCCGAGACTGGCTGTGATGCCATCCATCCAGGGTATGGTTTCCTGTCTGAAAACGACGACTTTGCCCGTATTTGTTCCGATCGCGGGCTGGCCTTTGTCGGACCATCAGCAGAAGTGATCGCCAGAATGGGCGACAAGACTGCCGCCCGTACCGCGATGACCGACGCGGGAGTTCCGGTCACACCGGGCACCGATGACAATCTGGCTGACCTGGATGAAGCCCTGAGTGTTGCGGAAACCATTGGCTATCCGGTGATGCTGAAAGCCACGTCAGGTGGTGGCGGCCGTGGTATTCGTCGCTGCGATACCCCGGAAGAACTGAAGCAGCAGTATCCCCGAGTTATTTCAGAAGCCACCAAAGCCTTTGGTTCAGCTGATGTGTTTCTCGAGAAATGCATTCTCGAGCCGCGCCACATCGAAGTTCAGATTTTGGCAGACAGCCACGGCAATGCGATTCATCTGTTTGAACGGGACTGCTCGATTCAGCGTCGCAACCAGAAGTTGATCGAGATTGCCCCCAGTCCCCAATTGTCTGATGAGCACCGCAACCACATTGGTGAGCTGGCGGTGAAAGCCGCCAAGGCCGTAGGGTATGAGAACGCGGGCACGGTGGAGTTTTTGGTGACCGATGAGGGCACCTACTTCATGGAAATGAACACCCGAGTGCAGGTGGAACACACCATTACGGAGCAAATTACCGGGGTGGACATCGTTCGTGAACAGATCGCCATCGCCGCCGGTGAGAAGCTCCGCTACGAACAGAAAGACATTCAGTACCGTGGCTTTGCCATGCAGTTTCGCATCAACGCGGAAGATCCGAAAAACGATTTTCTGCCCAGCTTTGGCAAGATTACCCGCTATTACGCACCGGGTGGCCCGGGCGTTCGAGTGGATACCGCAATCTACACCGGTTACACCATTCCGCCGTATTTCGATTCCATGTGTCTGAAGTTGATTGTCTGGGCACTGAATTGGGAAGACTGTCTGGATCGCGGTCAGCGCGCGCTGGCGGATATGCGCCTGCAGGGGATTAAAACCACCGCCGCTTATTATCAGGAAATTCTCAGTAATGACGAGTTCCGCAGCGGTCACTTTAATACCAGTTTTGTGCCCAATCATCCGGAGTTACAACACTACTCGGAGAAGCGCAGTCCCAGTGAACTAGCTCTGGTGATTGCCACTGCGATTGCTGCCCACGCTGGTCTCTGATTCAGCATCTGCCTGAGATTGAGTCCTTAAGTACACAAAAGTCCTTTGTAAACGACGCCGGTTTATTGAAAAGAATTTGGAGATCATTGCCATGAGCAAGGTACACATAACAGATGTCATTCTGCGCGATGCCCACCAGTCGCTGATTGCCACACGCATGCGCACTGAAGACATGCTGCCCATTTGCGACAAGTTGGATCAAGTGGGTTACTGGTCCCTGGAAGTGTGGGGCGGAGCGACCTTTGATGCCTGTGTCCGTTTTCTGAAAGAAGACCCCTGGGAGCGTTTGCGCAAGTTGCGTGAAGCATTGCCGAACACCCGTCTGCAAATGCTGCTGCGTGGCCAGAACCTGTTGGGTTACCGCCACTACGCCGACGACGTGGTCAGCGCGTTTGTTGAGAAGGCCGCGTCCAACGGCATTGATGTCTTTCGCGTGTTCGATGCGCTCAACGATCTGCGCAACATTGAAACCGCCATCAAGGCAGTGAAGAAAGCCGGCAAGCACGCACAGGGCACCATCTGCTACACCACCAGCCCGGTGCATACCACGGAGCTCTACATTCAACAGGCCAAAGACCTGCGCGATATGGGCGCCGACTCTATTGCCATTAAAGACATGGCTGGTCTGCTGACGCCTTACGCGACGTACGATCTGGTCAAGGCACTGAAAGAAGCGGTGGATATTCCATTGTTCCTGCACTCCCACAGCACCGCTGGCCTGGCGCCGCTGTGTCAGTTGAAAGCCATCGAAGCCGGTGTGGATCATATCGATACTGCCATTTCTTCTTTTGCCGGCGGCACCAGTCACCCATCCACTGAATCTCAGGTTGCGGCTCTGCGCGGCACCGAGTGGGATACCGGTTTGGATTTGACCCTGTTGCAGGAAATCGCGGATTACTTCCGCGAAGTGAGGAAGAAGTATCATCAATTTGAAAGCGAATTCACTCACGAAGACGTGTCCGTACAGATCAATCAGGTACCGGGCGGCATGATGTCCAATCTGGCGAATCAGTTGAAAGAGCAGAACGCGCTGGATCGTATTCGCGACGTGTTTGCCGAAATCCCCCGTGTGCGCGAAGATCTGGGTTTTCCTCCACTGGTGACTCCGTCTTCCCAAATTGTCGGTACACAGGCAGTCTTGAATGTGCTCACCGGAGAGCGTTACAAGTCCATTACCAATGAAGTGAAGCGCTACCTGGCCGGTGGATACGGTCAGCCGCCGGCAGCGGTCAACGCTGAAGTACAGAAGAAAGCCATCGGTAACGAACCTGTGATTGACGGTCGTCCAGCGGATGAGCTGAAGCCTGAACTGGATGCGTTGCGCGCAGAAGTGGGCACCTTGGCTGAAAGTGATGAAGACGTACTGACTTACGCCATGTTCCCGGATATTGCCCGGAAGTTTTTGGAAGAGCGCGCCGCGGGCACCTTGCAGCCGGAAGTGCTGTTGCCAGCTGACAGCGGTCAGCAGGTGGCTCAGGAAGGCGTGCCAACGGAATTCAATATCGATGTTCACGGCGAGCAGCACGATGTGGTGGTAACTGGTGTCGGCACCACCACATCAGGTCAGCGCAGAATCTACCTGACACTGGATGGTGTACCGGAAGAGATTGTGTTTGAACCGCTGAACAGTTTCCAGCCGCAAGCGGGTCAAGCCAAGCGTGCGAAAGCCAATCAGCCGGGTCACATTACTACCGCCATGCCGGGCAATATTGTCGATGTATTGGTGACAGAAGGTCAGACGGTTGAGGCGGGGGCCTCTCTGCTGATTACCGAGGCCATGAAAATGGAAACGGAGATTCAGGCCACGATAGGTGGAACGGTGGTGGCGATTCACGTCGCCAAAGGCGATCGTGTCACGCCGGGCGATATCCTGATTGAGATTGAATAACGTTGTAAACGGGGTGGTCGGCTGCTGTAGTTTTCGTTACTGGTTTTCGCTAGCCGGAGCCATTGATTTCAAGCCACTACCTTGCTTCCAGACCACTATCTTACTTCCAGACCACTATCTGACTTCCAGATCATCACCTTACTACTAGGCCACCACCTTCGGGCGGTGGCTTTTTTGATTTCAGAGCAGGTTCTGGTTCGGCGTTTATGGGTTATACCAGGAAGCTATGCAGCAGTGGCAGAGTGGCCAGACTGAGCAGAATGCCCAGGCCGACAACGCCACTGACCAGTCGTGGCGCCAGACCGGCCATGCTGGCGATGGCGCCGGCGGAAATCATCGAGGGCATGGCAGCCTGAAAAATTGTAATGTCCACGGCGTTACCCTGCAGTCCTAGCGCTAAACATGCAGCCCAAACCAGCAGGGGCATGGCCAACAGTTTCATGCCGAGACCGTACATCAGGGGGGATATTTCGCTGCGCTCAAAGCGGAAACTCAGCTGCAAACCCACAGCAATCATTACCACCGGTACCAGCGTGGCTGCCAGGTTGCTGATCAGTTCGTCGGTCAGTGTAGGAAGGGAAATATTCAGATGGCCCAAGATCAAACCGAGAATTAGGGCAATAAACGATGGAAATGTGAATATCTTGCGCAGCAGTGCTCCCGTGCTGGGTGTTTTCATCAGCGGGCTGTAGATCGCGGCCACCACCGTAGCGTACAACGTCAATGCCAGGAATGAGCCCATCTGATCGTACACCAGCGCGTAAGGAATAAATTCATGTCCAAAAAACGCATCCACCATCGGAAGCCCCAAGAATGAGGTGTTCCCCAGAGGTATGATCACCAGCAGTGCGCCGGTGACGTCTTTCGACCAGTTAAGCCAGCGACTTAAAAGCAAGATAGTGACTACCACCATCAGCAGCAGTATCCAGGGTGTGATGGCAGGGATTAGTAATTCAGTCGACAGGGCGAGGCCTGGTACAGCCATGAGGATGACTGCGGGGAAGGCCACATAGAGCGCATAAGCGTTGAGCGTGCTGGCGGCATTTTCGGGTAAAAAAGACGTGTGCCTCAGGCCGAAGCCAATGGCGAGGTACATCAGGATTAGGTAGAAGTTGTCCATTTTGAAAACGCACGTATTACAAAGCAGGAAGGGCAATAAAGGGGTGCCATGTTACCGTAAGTGCACCGAGGCGTCGCGATATACATTGGTCTAACGTTTTCTTGGTTTCTGGTTTTACAGTTGTCAGGCTTCACGCTCCACATCAACAGATCCCATGTGAGGATGTATGAATTATCTGTTTCTTCTGGCGGCTGTGATTGCCGGTGCTATGCTTCCGATACAAGGCGCGCTCAACTCCCGCTTGGGGGTGTCGCTGGATCACCCTATGCAGGCGACCTTGGTGTCTTATCTGGGAGGGGTGATTTTTTGTCTGGTGGCGTTGATTCTCTTGCACCGAGAAATACCAGAGGTGCGAAGGCTGGCCAGTGTCGACTGGTATTATTACTGCGGCGGTTTTCTCGGTGCAGTCTTTGTCAGCGGTATGTTGCTGTTGATGCCGAAAATCGGCGTCACCAATATGCTGGCGGCGGCGATAGTGGGTCAACTGCTGATGTCGGTTTTTCTGGATCATATTGGCGGGTTCGGCAATCCGGTATTCAAGATCACCTACACCCGTATTGCCGGCATTGCGCTATTGTTGGCGGGTTTGTATCTGATTCAGCGGGGTGATTAGACGTATCGGGCTTTGTCTTAATCTGCCTGGTGCTATCAGACTTCGGGAGAAACCATGGAGTTCAAAGATTACTACAAAATACTGGGTGTCGAGGACACGGCTGATGACAAAACCATCAAGTCCGCCTACCGAAAGCTCGCTCGAAAATACCACCCGGACATGAACCCTGATGAAGGCGCGGAGGATAAATTCAAAGAGGTCGCCGAAGCCTACGAAGTGTTAAAAGACGACGTTAAAAGAGCCGAGTTTGACGAGCTGCGCCGTTACGGTCAGCGTTCCGGACAGGAGTTTGAGCCCCCCCCCGGCTGGCAACAAGCCCATGGTTCTCACCGTCAGGGAGAGCAACAATTCGGCAGCGATTTTTCTGAATTCTTCAATTCCATGTTTGGCGGTCATGACTTTGGGTACGGCGGGCAATCACGTCAACAGCATCGCGGGCAGGATGTGGAAATTGAAATGCCGGTATTCCTCGAAGAAACGCTCAATAACAAACAAAAAACGGTGGAATATCAGCTGTCCGAATTTGATGGGCGTCAGGTTAAGCCGCTGAAAAAACATTTAAAAGTAACCATCCCGAAAGGCGTTACAGAGGGTGAGCGCATTCGGGTTAAAGGTCAGGGGGAGCCCGCTTTTGGGGGTGGTTCTCCGGGGGATTTGTATATGCACATACGTCTGGTGCCGCATCCTCTTTTCGATGTGCAGGGCCACAACTTGATGGTGACTTTGCCGATTGCCCCTTGGGAGGCAGCGCTTGGAACCAAAGTGACTGTGCCGACTCTGGAGGGTGAGATCAAACTGACCGTCCAGCCGAATAGTCAATCCGGTCAGAAATTGCGCATCAAGGGTAAAGGTTTGACGCATAAAGGCCGTCAGGACGCGGGAGACCTCTACGCAGTGATCAAAGTGGTGATGCCTCCCGAAAGCAGTGCCGAGGCGAAAGAGTTGTGGCAAAAACTGTCAGTGACAACTGATTTCGATCCCAGGGCTGAGTGGAGGAAAGCATCATGACAGGCAAAATGATGACAGGAAAAGCCATTTCTGTGACCGTAACAGAGCTGACCATTAATGAACTGTGTCAGTTGGAACGGATCGAAAAGGACCTGGTTGTTGACGTGGTTGAGCATGGCATTGCCGAACCAGTGACCGGGCAATCAAGCCACGACTGGGTGTTTGATGGAACCACCGTTCACTGGATTAAAAAAGCCGTTCGCCTGCACCAGGACCTGGAAATAGACTGGATTGCGGTGTCGTTGGTGATAGACTTGCTGCAACAAAAAGAGTGGCTTGAGCAAGAAAATGAGCGCTATCGGGCTCAGCTTGGCAGGTTTATGGACTGACGATCACCTGAGTGTTTCGGTTGTCAGTGTTACGGATCAACGACAACCAGACAATATATCTTATGATGATCTACCTTGTTCTACTGACTCCCATCGCCGTCTACCTTCTTTATTGGTGTCTAGTCCGTTTACTCAAACACAGAAAACAACAGCGGCGGCTTGCCTTGAGGGCAGAGCCGTTTCCTCAACGTTGGCAACAGTGGTTGCAGTCCGACTTTCCTCTGTATCAAAAATTGCCAGTGGATTTGCAACGCAAGCTGGAAGGCCATATCAATGTATTTCTCAATGAGAAAGTCTTTGTGGGTTGTGCGGACTTTGAAATAACCGATGAAGTTCGAGTGCTGATTGCCGCACAGGCCTGTATCCTGATTTTAAACACAGGAGATGGCTATTTTCCCGGATTTGAAACCATCCTGGTCTACCCAGAAACCTATGTTGCCAATGTAACTCACCAAGAAGGTGTTCTGCATACCAATGCCACCAGTGCCCGCGCGGGCGAGTCATGGCATCGTGGCCCGGTGATCGTCGCCTGGGATCAAGTGGTGAGAGGCGCGAAGGATGATCGGGATGGCCATAATGTGGTGATGCACGAGTTTGCACACAAGCTGGACGAAGAGAACAATCGCATGGATGGCTTACCGGTACTGTCGGATCGCTCTCAGTATAAAGAGTGGGCTAGAGTGCTCTCAAAGGAATATGAGCGTCTTTGCCAGCACCACGATGATGTGATTGATGCCTATGGCGCGACCTCTGCGGCGGAGTTCTTTGCTGTGGTTACTGAAACATTTTTTGAAAAGCCGACACAACTGAAGCGCGAGCATCCTAAGTTGTATCAGCAGTTTCGTTTGTATTATCAGCTCGATCCGGTTGAGTGGCAGTAAGCTCATTAGTGTGATTCTGGAGAAACCTTTTCTGCAGCTCTGCGAAATTTCTCCATTCTCTCATCGGTATTCGGGTGTGAACTCAAAAGGTTCAGGAGTCGACCGGCGGTTTTGTTGTTTGATTCGACATCCTGTTCAGAGTCGTCGTCGGTGCCTGTCACTTCTGTATCGGCTTTGGCTGTGTCGCTATCGTTCTCGGTCGACTCTTCGCTCTTGTATATGTAGCTTTGCATTCTTGTCATGATGTGAACGAAATGCATCGGATCAATGTTGTGCTCTAGCATCTTCTCCAGAGAATAATCGTCCGCTTCCGTTTCCATGTCTCGGGAGTATTTGCGTTGTATTAAAAAAGCAGGAACGGTTGCCGTCCAGTCAAAAAGGGACTCGATATTGCCGGTCAGCCACACTGAAATCCCCAGAGCTCCTGCGCTTTGAATGATCTGGCGTAAAGAATGTCTGTAGTGAACGTGACCTATCTCGTGATAGAAGATGGAAAGAATCTCAAGGTCGTCTTCTGCGAGTTCGATCAATTCGTCCGTAATTATCACGCTGCCGTTAGGCAGGGCGAACGCATTGGGACCTATTTTATCCCCTTTCCGAAAGTGGAGCTGATAAGTAAAGTTCGACGCTTCGCCTTGGGGGACGCTGGTCAAAAACAGTTGATGGATGATCTCGCGGCGTTCTTTAGTCAGTTCTGTGCGGGAGAAATAAAATTCATCCAGTTGTTCAAGCGAGGTGTCAGCCAGTTGAGCGGACACATCAGGTGACAGTGAGAAGGCAATATGTTTGCTGACAGCAGGAATGCCATACTGGAGAAAGGCTAGTACGCTTACGCTGATAACCACGGCGGATAACACGATATAGCGCAGCTTTGATTCCAGCGAATGCAATAAACTGGAGTGATTACTGGTTGTGTGCTTATTGATCAGTGCGTCAATCGTCTCATTATCTCTAGACTCAAAAAATGTCCCGTCAGGGAAATAAATCGTTCTTGAGGCATTTCCTATGCGCGGAGAAAATGTCAGCTGATCAAACGGGTAGTCCGGACAGCTGACACCTTCAATGGTGACGAGGCCGGAGTCATCAATAGAGATAACTCCGCTGTGACGGCTGGAGTTGTGGCCGTCATAGTAGGTGCCTTGAACAGCGTTAGAATGCGACATCGATATCGAATACGTCTGCGATTTCTTCGCCAATCGCTGACTGCTCCTTTTGTTGATCTGCGTGGAATTCATCAAAAGATGATTCGGTTTCAATGGCAGTGTATCCAAGAATCAGGCGCAGGGTTCTTATGTCAGCCCAGGCTTTTAACATGCCCAATGTCAGAATGACGCAGATGGTATTGGTGCTCAAGACAAAAAAGGCTTTCCAGAACGGCACATTGGCTCGCAAACGAAACTGGTCATTCTTAAACGTGGTACGCCCAAAGATCAAATTGTAGCGCTTGCTTTTCATAAAGGCTGCAGCGAAAGGAAAAAATATAATCGTTGCGATAATGGCAAGGGGGTAGCTGATACCCGACTTGACGACTCCGACCCATATTAGAGCTAACAGTGCGATAGCGGCTAGCAGCACGGCATAGATTCGATAAAATTCGTTCAGGCCAGCACGGTATCGACAGGCGGCCGTCCCAAAGTGTGTGTTTCTGACGAGAAAGCGCATATTGATAAAATCAAAGTAGGGCACCAGGGCGAAAAAGAGCAGAAGTAAAATCCCGGAAGGCCAGAAAAAGTGGGGATTGATGTACGTCGGCTCTTCGTTACCGCTGTACGAATCGAGATCATCGGTTTCCTGATAAGTGGTCTCTGCCTGCGACTGTTCTGCTTGCCACTCGTCGTAGAAGCGTTCGTGGGCTGTCATGCCGAGAAAGTCTTCAACCATTTCACTGTTAAATGGTAGTGCCAGGCAGGCCAGTGACAACATAATCAATGACATGGGAGCCAGGTAGACGCGGTAGGCTCCCTTAAAGTCGTTGTGAAAGCGAAAGTTAATGCCTCTCCAGCGAGAATGACGCAGCCGGAAAGACATCATAAAAACGGTGATGATTGGAGAGAAGATCAGAAACGCAACCATCAGGGCCGCGTAGGCAATCAGCGCTTCGGTAGTGGGAAAGTTTTCCACAAAAATGTAGGTCACAAACAGTGCCATGGCAATCAGGCGGCTGATCAGCATGCGTTTGGGGTCGGCGGTAAACTGGAAGTCTCCACCGGCCAGGTCAGTGTTACCGTACAGGTATTGCAGCTCGCGAACTTTGGCCCAGGGTGAGTAGATACCCAGGGTGATCATATTTAATAGGCCGTTGACGAAACGAATGCCGAAAAACTCGCCCGCTGAGCCGCTGAATTTAATACTTTCCGTTTTGGTGGTGTGCTTGTCATCCATGAGTCACCCAATCAATGGTCATATAGAGAAGTGATCTGCCCCCGAGAGGGCAGTGCGGTGGCAGAGCGCCGGTTACCAGCTGGTCAGCGTGTTGCCTTCTTTGTCTTTAAAAGAACCAACAGCGATGATAATCAGGTCTATGAATGCCCATATCCCCAAGCCGCCGAGAGTGAATATCTGCAGTACGCCGGTCCCTATCTTTCCAACATAGAAACGGTGCAGGCCAAGGATTCCCAGAAAAAAGCACAGCAGGAACGCTGGCAGGATTTTTTTATCCGAAACACGAGGTTCAGACATAGCAAACTCCTTCCTTAAGTTTTATCGTAGTTATTTATAGGTATATACAGCAATTTCCTTATATCTTAATTGCTTAACAAAGATTAACAGAAAGAATTGAAAAGAGGTAGTCACGCAATTGAAGCCTAATGTAATTTACCTATTCGGTGTTTCTGGCTTCTGTTGTGTTGGAGGGGGCTCTGGCTGATCGGGTCTTGATCTACAGGGGGCGGGGATTTGAGGTGAGTTTCTCACTTGGCTATCTATGATCGATGCATTTAGGATTGGGCTTGTCAGTAGCAGCTTGACAATAAATTAAAACTATCAGTTAAAACTGATTTATAAGGAAATAAGTCGTGAAAAAATTGCTTGTTCTTGTATGGGTGCTGAGTTTGCTCGGATGCAGTTCTCACGCTCGATTAGTAAAACAGCAGTGGTATGAAATCCAGTCGGACCACTTTCGGGTGTTTACCGATGCATCGCCCGCCGAAGTAGAGGCGTTGACGCAAGATCTTGAACGATTTCGTTTGTCGACCAGAAATTTGCTACAGATGACTCAGGCAGATTCTGAAGTTTTAACGATATTTGCTCTTAAGGATCGAACCAGTTACGAAGGTCTGGTGGGGGCTAAGTTGGCCCGTAAGAGTCTGGGTATTTTTTACGATGATCTTTATGGCAGCTACGCACTTATCAATCTTAACGGTTATTACCGCTATCGTGACGTAACGGACAGTTGGGCTCGTCAGTTTCTGTTTCACGAGTATACTCATTATTTGATGGCCCGGGGTTCTACTTTCTCCTATCCCTACTGGTTTCGAGAAGGGTATGCTGAGTTTTTAGCCACCGCTGAATGCGACGAAATGGGCGAGTGTATCTATGGCCGTATTCCTATCGATCGGGCAACAACGCTGAACCGAGGAGGACTGTTGAATCTCGAGCGGTTATTGACAGCAACTCCCGCGAATACCTCAGGTATTACGGTACCCAAAGTCTATGCCAGTGGTTGGTTGTTGACACACAAACTGATGACTGGGGGCACTGGCAATCGTAAAAGGTTGTCGAAGTATTTACATGCGGTTAACACCGGTAAGGATCCTGTCGCAGCCTTTGAAACCGTTTTTCAGTCATCACTGGAAGAGTCAGAGGAAGAGTATCGAGCTTATACCCGCGGTGCTCTCTCTGGGTTCTCTCTAGAGTATACGGACGGATTCGGAGAAATACGCACAGAGTCCCGAAAAGTAGAATCCTCTCGGGCCGTGTCTGAGCTGGGAAAAGTGTTAGCCCTGCGAGGTGAGGAAGACGCTTTGCAGAGCTTGCGTCAATACGCTGGAAGCGAAAATATTGAAACCCAAATGCTGAATTATTCCATTGCTTTTGCCCAGCTTAAACGTGAATTTCTGCAGCAAGCCCAATTAAAGAGCGACGCAGGCGAGCCGGAAGATCGCCAAGAGCGTTCAAATGATTTTATTGTTGGTCTCTGGCAGAGTGATTTTGATGAGCAGGCCTTCACCGATTACTGGCCCAGACTGGTCTACGCTGAGAGTTTGCGCTGGCAGGTGCAGAAAAATCCGGAGCTGAGACAGGCAAAACTGACGCAGGCGTATAACCTTTATAAGAACATCGTCAAGCAGAATGATACCGTAGCCGCCGCCTGGTTTGGTCTGGGAGTGACGGCTTCTCAGCTGATGGTGCCGGCTTCAACCTATCACAAGTATTTATGGAAGGCGTATACGCTCAGTCCGCAAAGTGAACAAGCTGCCTTGGTCTATATGGATGCCTTGTACGAAGCTGAAATGTGGCCTCAATTTGTGAATTATGGACAAGTGATCCTGCCTATTATTTCAGATCCTGAGAGACGCAGGTATCTCGACGTCATGGTTGATCAAATCCAAAAGACACTACCCAAAACAGCCGCTAACCAGCTGTCGTCGGACGACGCCTAAAAGCCAACCTATAACCGTCATGAAGCCGATAGCCATTATGAAGCGAATAGGAATACGTGCCATTCACAGAGTATTGACTATGCTTCTTTAACTTCATGCTGATTTATTGTCTTGCAGGTCTTTATGCTTCATGAATTGGGGGTTGGCGGTTTACTGTTCAGTCCGCTGCTGGCGATGGTGCCGGTGGCGTTGCTGCTGGCATACCTAACTCGCCTGCTGTTGTACAAATTGGATTGGCGTCGCTATATCTGGAAAGAGGCCTGGTTTGATGTGGGGCTCTTTGTGTGTTTCCTTGCGTTAACCGTCTTTTGGTGGCGTTGAGAATTCAGGTGTTGATGACTCAGATGTTGATGGCTCAGACTCAGGCTCAGGGGTTGGTGATTCGGGTGGTTCGGGAGATTCGGGTGATTCGGGAGAGAGTGTCGAATGGGTAAGTTGCTCAGTATCGGTCTGACTGTGCTGGTCGTGGTTGTGGCTATCTTTGCGGGCAGCTGGGTGTGGCATCATTACTTGTATTCACCCTGGACACGTGACGGGCGCATTCGTGCCGAGGTCATTACGATCGCACCGGATGTCTCCGGTTGGGTGACCCACTCCAATACCTTCAATAATCAAAGGGTCAGTGCGGGCGATGTTCTTTTTACCATCGACGATACCCGTTATCAGTCAGCAGTTGCGGAGCAAAAAGCTTTTGTGGCGCAACAGCGCATAGCCTGGGATCTGGCCAGGCATCAGTATCAGCGCCGCATCAAACTGTCGGACAATAAAACCATCAGTGAAGAAGATGTGGATACTGCGCGTATCAATGCGGAATCCGCCAAGGCGGCTTACGATCTTGCCCAGGCGCGGTTGAACACGGCTCTTATTGATCTTCAGCGCACTCAAGTGAAAGCTCCAGTATCCGGTACGGTCAACAACCTGACGTTGCGAGAGGGGAATTATGTCAACAAAGGCGCCCCGGTATTCTCCCTGATCAAAGACGGTTCGTTTTATGTCACGGGCTATTTTGAAGAGACCAAGCTGCAACACGTGTCTGTGGGACAAAGAGCCCGTATCACTCTGATGGGCGGCGATAATCAGCTGACCGGCAAGGTCATCAGTATTGCCCAAGGCATAGCTGACACCAATACCGCCAGTAATAATCAGCTGCTGCCAGAGGTTCAGCAATCGTTTAACTGGGTGCGCCTGGCACAACGTATTCCGGTGGATATTGCTTTGGATACTGTGCCAGATAATATCAACCTCAGCTCCGGTATGACCGTTTCAATACGCCTGCAACAGGATTGACGCGGCGATGACTCTGCATCCACTGGCTGAACAATTGTTGACGCCGAATCGCCAGGCCGTCATCTTCGCCAGCAAAGGCGTTATCTCCATGGCGCTGGCGCTGTTTGCTTCCATGTATCTACAGCTGGATCGCCCTTACTGGGCGCTGGTGTCTGCTGTTTTTCTGCAGCTCCGGCCGGAAAGTGGATTAGTCATCGAAAAGGGCTTGTGCCAGATACTCGGTTCTATCGTCGGTGGCGGGTTCGGCTTATTGATCCTGTCTCTGTTTATGCCTTATCCGATGTTAGCGCTGGGTTGCCTGACCGTCTGGGTTGGGGTGAACTCCGCTGCCTCGTCGATGGTTCATAACACCAATTATATTTATGGTTTTGCCATGGCCGGTATGACCGCAGCGCTGGTCGTCATACTGGTGATGGCGGATGCCAGTACTGCAAGCAGCCCGGCTGCGTTTGAAATAGCGCAGGCGCGCATCAGTGAAATTACCGTTGGTGCCATCTGTGCCATGTTGGTGAGCCAGTTGTTGTGGCCTTTGTCTGTGAAAGACAGCTTGCGTGAACATGCCCGTACGGTGATTAATGAATCGTTGCAATACCTGATTCTGGAGCTGGGCTCGGTCAGCACTCACAAACAGCGCCATGTGCATTCCGATCAAGTATTTGAAGCTATGGTGGCCTTGAGTGACGACTCCAGTGCGGTGAGTTATGAGGGGCCCGAAGGCCCCGGTCGAGCACGCGCTGCACACCTGTTGTGTCAGAGAGTGTTGTCGCTGTTGGCTGTGGCGCAGAGTCTGGGGCGATTTCATCGCAATCAGGCGGATCAGGTCTCGCCAGCTTTCAAGAGTTTGCTAAAGCTAATGCGTCAGTACTTTGAACAGATTGCTGCCGCCACCAGTTACGAGGCCGCCTACCCGCTGGCTCAGAGTTTGCGGCGCGACATTCTGGAACATCGCGCGAATTATGAAGGTGAATCCCCAGTGGTGATCCGTCTGACGCAAACCGCACTGGAGCTGGTGGCTGATCTGGTGATGATTCTGAAGGCTTACAACGCTTTGGAAGAACACGATCGGACTCTGCTGAAATCGACTCAGCTGCAAAATTATCGTGATCCTCTGATCGGCGCTGTGAATGGATTCAGAACATCGGTGGTATTTCTATTGGGTGCGTTTGTCTGGGTGCAGACGGC
>NZ_CBFIHX010000055.1:0-23826 GCF_965662505.1 Pseudomaricurvus sp.
CGCGCAATATCACCGATATCGACGACAAAATCATGAAAGCTGCGGTAGAAAACGGCGAGGCTATTTCAACATTGGCTGCCCGCTACGCCAAAGAGTTCGAAGATGATATGGCGCAGCTGAATAATCAGCAGCCGACGATTGTGCCTTACGCCACTGACCACGTTGATCAGATGATTGATATGGTGAAGCGCCTAATTGAAAAAGGCCACGCGTACGAAGCCGAAGGTCACGTGTTGTTCGCGGTTCAATCTATGGAGAATTACGGCAAGCTGTCGAATCGTTCTCTGGAAGACATGCTTGACGGCGCGCGTGTTGAAGTGGCGCCCTACAAAAAGTACGCCGGTGACTTTGTGTTGTGGAAACCATCCAGCAGCGACGAGCCCGGCTGGGAAAGCCCTTGGGGTTATGGTCGTCCGGGTTGGCACTTGGAATGCAGCGCGATGATTGAAACTCACCTGGGTGAGACCATTGATATCCATGGCGGTGGTCGTGATCTGGTGTTTCCTCACCATGAAAACGAAGTGGCTCAAAGCTGCTGCGCCCACGACGGTAAGCAGTACGTACGCTATTGGATGCATAACGGCTATATCAATATTGGCGGCGAGAAAATGTCCAAATCACTGGGCAACTTCCGCACGGTACGTGAGCTGTTAACACACTATAAAGGTGAAGTGATTCGCGCCGCTTTACTCTCTGCCCAGTACCGTTCCGAGATGGATTTCTCTACCGATTTGCTGGAAGAAACTAAATCCCGTCTCGATGCCTTTTACAGCGCTCTGCGTGAAGCAAAAGACGTGGCGATTGTTGATGTGGACGTAAAAGCACAACCTTTCTACGCCGCGTTGCTGGATGACTTGAATACGCCAGTGGCTCTGGGAGAGTTGCGTCAGTTGGCACGAGAGCTGAATAAGGCGGATGAGGCCGATAAGCCTCAGTTCAAATCTTTGTTGTTGAAAGCCGGTGAGCTCATGGGCTTGTTGCAACAAGATCCCGAGCAGTGGTTCACCGACAGCGGTAATGACAATCAAATCACCGCTGAAGAAATTGAGGCTCTGATTGCTGAGCGCGTTCAGGCCAAACTCGACAAAAATTATGCCCGTGCCGACGAAGTTCGCGAAGAACTCAAAGCGCAGGGAGTTGTTCTGGAAGACTCCCGCGAAGGCACCAAATGGAGACGAGAGTAACGCTCTCTGTGGAGGTAAAACGATTATGAGTATTGAAGATCAAAAAGCGGGTGAAGCGGTTCGCCGTGAAGTGATGAGCGACGAATTTGTCGATCGCGCACTGAATAATGCCAACGATTTTGACCAGCCTTTGCAGGATCTGGTGATGGAAAATGCCTGGGGTGGGCCCTGGACTCGCGACGATCTGCCGCGCAGCACCCGCAGTCTGGTGACCATTTCCATGCTGATTGCCCTCAAGGCTCCCAATGAGCTGAAAGGCCATGTTCGTGGTGCTTTGCGCAATGGCTGTACCAAAGAAGAGATTCGTGCAGTGATTATGCAATCGACCGCCTATTGCGGATTTCCAGCGGCGCTTGAAGCCATGCGTGCAGCTCGTGAAGTTATTGATAACTGGGAAGATTAAGTATGGCGACGATTACTCCTGAGTTTCGATTTCGTCGACTTCGTCGGACCTCGGTTTTACGCAGCTTGGTGCGTCAAAACAGCATACAGGCCGAAGATCTGATTCTGCCGCTTTTTGTCGAAGAAGAGATTACTGAGCCTGTCGCGATCAGCAGTATGCCGGGGGTCGTTCGTTACCCTGAATCTCAGTTGGCCGACGTGGTACAGCGGGCATGGTCAAAAGGCATTCGTGCAATTCTGTTGTTTGGTGTGTCACACCAGAAAGATGAAGCGGGCACAGATACCTGGAATGCAGATGGCTTGATGGCCCGCTGTATTCGTACTGCCAAGCAGGCTCAACCTGAAATGGTGGTAATCAGTGACAATTGTTTTTGTGAATACACAGATCATGGTCACTGTGGCGTGCTTTGTGAGGGTTCCCACGAAGGGCTGGACGTCGACAACGATTTAACATTGGGCAATCTGCAAAAGCAGGCAGTGGTGGCAGCCGAAGCTGGCGTCGATATGATCGCGCCCTCTACTATGATTGACGGTATGGTGGCTGCTATCCGGCAGGGGCTGGACGAGGCTGGGTTTCAGCACATTCCGGTGATGTCGTATTCCACTAAGTTCGCCTCGGCTTTTTACGGCCCGTTCCGTGACGCCGTCGACAGCACGTTTAAAGGAACACGTTCAACCTATCAGATGGATCCCGCCAATGGTCGTGAGGCGCTGGCAGAATCCATGCAGGATGAGATGGAAGGTGCCGACATCCTTATGGTGAAGCCGGGTCTGGCTTATCTGGATGTGATCGCCAATATCCGTCAGCACAGCGAACGTCCTTTGGCGGTTTATCATGTGAGTGGTGAGTACGCCATGATCAAGGCCAGTGCTGCGGCGGGTGTGATTGATGAGCAGGCTATTGTGATGGAAACCATGATGGCGTTTAAGCGAGCAGGGTGTGATTTGATTATTACCTATTATGCTGAGCAGATAGCAGATTGGCTTAAAGCATCCTGACATTGATGAAAGACTGTCTACAAGGAGTATGTGATATGAAAGTTATCGTTGTTGTGAAAAAACTGGGTTTGCTGTGTTTGGCGGCAATGTCTTTGACGTTAATGGGCTGTGCACCAGAAGTGGGTAGTGAAGCCTGGTGTGAAGACATGAAGGAAAAGCCAAAGGGTGACTGGAGTACGAACGATGCATCCGCTTATGCCGAGAATTGTATTTTTAAATAAACCTTGAGGTAGCAATGAAGAAATACTTGGGCATCCTGTGCTTATTGCTGGTTGGTCTCATCGCAGTCATCGCGGGACTGGCCATGGTTGAAAATAAACAAGCACCGGAACTGGTTGGGGAGGCATGGTGTGATGCCATGGTGGATAAACCCAACGCAGACTGGACGGATGCCGAGACACGCAGCTTTGCCAAAGCTTGCCTTTACAATAATGAAGACGATCAGGAAAGCTCTGACCTTAACTAGAGTGATCAGAAACTGGAACGATCAGAACCTGCACGATCGGCCTTATCGTCAGATATATAACCTTTTCTTAAGCCACGGATGGTAAAAGAACAAATCGGTATCCTTACCTGTGGCAAAGTCTGTTCATGTTTTTTTCTGAATCACGTCCCCACTTTTTCAAGCCACTGACCGGTAAGTATCGGGAAGTGGTTGTTGAATGTCTGCGCCTGCTGTATCAGCGTCTTTATACCGATCTCAGTGACTTTGGACACGTGCGCAATCGCGATCAGATGATCGATATTTTTCAGGAGTCCATTGCCAGAGCTCCTGTGCTGGAATCCGAAAGTTCAGAGGGTGAAGAAGAGGGGCGTTTTCGCAATCAGCGTGAACTGGCTGGCTTCATTCTTAATACACTGATCGAATACGGTTGGTTGGAAAAGCAGCTGGACGAAGCGACGCTGCAAAGCTCCTATGCGTTCAGTAAAGTAGGACGGTTATTTACCCAGCCGTTTATCGAGAGCGACAGCAGTCGTTTTCGTACCCGCAACCGTAACACCCGCAACACTCGCAACAGCTTGCAAGCGTTTCTCGAACAGGGAGAAATCCACGATCTGCTGGACGCCTACGAGTATTCAGAGCGGATTATCAGTGATTTCACTGATGTGATCTCTGAGCTGGAAGACCGCAAGCGCCAGCTGGTGAAAGAAGTCGAAGCTCGCCAATTGATTCAACAGGCGACGGATGAGTTCTTTGATTTTATGGAGAATACCTTCAAGCCGGATCTGGAAGTGCGACTCTCTGCAGACAGTGTGGAGAAGTATCGGGATCAGATCGCTTCACTGATCAAGCAAATACGCCGAAAACGTAAATACGGCGGTGACAGCGATGATAAGGACAAAGACTGGCGCGCTGTGATGGAAGTGCGGTTGCGTCGACTGCTGCCGGATAAGGTGGTCGCCGGTCAATCCATTCTCGAAAACTTGCTGGTGGGTATTGAAGAGAGGTTACGCAGCGCCTGTGAGGGAATGCTCCCTGCACTGAGACGTTCCCTGAACAGCTTTACCCAGCGGGCGGATATCATCATGCGCCAACTGAGTTATATCCATTCGCAAGGTGATGATGGGCTCCTGGAAGCCTGTAAGCAGCTCACCCGTTTGTCGCCTGAAGAGCAAGATCATCGGTTGCGAGAAGCTGCGGACAGTCTTACGGGGGTCAGTCTGGGTTATGTGGATCCAGGGCAGATTCAGTTGAAAACCCGTGCCGGTAAACGTGTGGTTCTCAGTCGGGTTGATGAAGGTCAAAAAATTGATCGTGAAGCACGACGAGAATTGTTTGTGCAACAGGCGCTAGATCGGGCTTTCACCATTCAGGGAGGCGATATCCGCCAGTACATCACCCAGGCTCTGGCGAACTCTGGCCGGGTTAATACGCGTCATCTGCCGGTCCACACGGCACGGGATCTTTTGTCTATTGCTCACTCCATTGAAGTGGGGGCAGCGGATAATCTATCCAGTGAATACCGTTTTGCCGTGCACCCGGTCAGTCTCGACGACGATGGCAGACAGTGGCTGCCCGACGATGTGGGAATTACCGACGGAGACTATTTCTCGCGTCGGGACGAATTTGTGATTGAATTGATTGAGGTCGATCAGCATGTCTAGTTTGCAGGAAACCCTGTTTGAATCACTCAGTGCTGAAAACCTGAAAGACAGCGACTGGCTTGAGTTGATTCAGCGCTTGCTGGATTACGGCGTCTTATGCCGAGATGAAAGCCGTGTGGAAGCTGATCTGTACGATCGTTTCGTTCGTATCGAATCGCTGGTGGACGACTATCTGTCCTTGATGGGGGTTCGTCTGCACCACGATGCGCGTTTTCAGTACGTACGCTTGATTCCCCCTGGAGCACGCGTGCCAGGTGTTGATGATGAGACCGATACACCGTTTAACGGAGGCTTGCGTTCACGACTGAATCAGCACGAAGTGGCGGTGATTCTGACACTGCGAACGGAATACGATAAATCCCTTCGTGAAGGCAAGGTGGACGAAACCGGCTGTGTGAATCTGTCTGTAGAAGCCTTGGCGTTGTCCCTCAAAAACCTGTTGGCACGTTCCTTACCTGATAATCAGATTGAGCGCAGACAGTTATTCAAACGTCTGCGGCAATTGCGAGTGATTCGTTTCGGGGCTGAAGCGGATCTCCTCAGTGGTGACAGCTGGATCAAGATTCGCCCAATGGTGGTTAACCTCGTCAGCAATGATCTGATTGATCAATTGCTGGATGCTTCAGACATGGTGGAGCATTCACTGTCTGATATGGCCAATGAGCCTGAAGCTGACGCTGAGCCTGAAGGGGTAGATAAAGAGACAAAAACAGCCCTGGCTCATGTCGGTGGCAGTTCTCTCTTTTCGTCTGATGTTGACGATCTTGAAGACTCGGACGAGGACGCATAAGCATGTATTTGAAGAAGTTTATCTACGTCAACTGGGGCAATATTCCCCACGCCGAATTTGATTTCGGTCCGATCAATCTGTTTTCCGGTGGCAATGGATCCGGTAAAACAACCGCAGCCGATGCTATTCAAACGGTCATGACGGCTGCGCACGACAATCTGTTTCACTTTAACCCCGGGCAGGATGAATCCAGCCAGCGGGGGCGGGGCGGTAAGCAGGTGCGGACTCTGGCGTCTTACGTATTGGGTTGTGACGATGGCGCCTATGCTCGACCGGATGCTTGTGACGGCTATCTGGCTGCGGTCTTTCATCCCACGCCCGGTGAAGACGGAGAGGCGTTTACCGCACTGCTGTCTATGCGTGCCTATGTGGAATCCTCTGGCCAGCAAAAGATCGCGCGGCTCGATGACAGCCAGTTTTTCATCCTGCCGGATGTCAGTTTGTCGCTGGTCGACTTGGTTAAAGAAGACAAGGGCGGCCGTTATGTGGTGCCTATGGATCGCGTGTACACCTTACTGAGAAAGCAGTTCGGTACTGCTGCGGTGGAAAAGTACGATAAGAAGAAAGCCTATCTCTGTCGACTGTACGGTGTGCTTCGGGGGCGTGCCGATGCCGTATCCGAACGCGAAGCCATGAATGCCGCTCGGGCTTTCTCTCGCTTTATGGCTTACAAGCCAATTAAAGGAATCGATGAATTCGTGGCTCAGGAAGTACTGGAGCCCCGTGATCTTGGCGATGCCATTCGCGATGTATCGGCCATGCTCAAGCGCATCCATAATATGGAAAGCGATGCCCGGGAGCTGCGGCAAGCCACAGAGCGTTTGCAAGGCGGCCGCGATAGCGCCAATCGTTTTATTGACCAGTGGTTGGAGCACCAGCTGCTGGACTACAGTCTGGCTCGCAGTCGTTATACCCAGTGCCAAGGGCGATACCTGAAAGAAAAGGGGCTGCAGCAAAGCTTGAAAGAGCAGCTGCAAACCAATGAGCGTGATAAGGATCTCACGGAATCCCGCCGCCGGGATATTCGTGAGCGTTTGCTGGAAGTCGAAGTCAGCCGTTTGCAGGTCCCAGCATTGCGGGACAAAGATCAGCTGGAAAAGAATCTGGCCGAGCTGGAAACCCAGCTTGCTCAATCGGTACAGCCATTATTGACTCAGGATGAGCAGCTGCGACGCAACCGTCAGGCAGCGGGGCAAATCCAAAAGAATCTACAGCAGACGTCTCTGTCGCTGGAAGTACCAGAGCTGGCGGACAAGTCTCTGTCAAAGACCACAGCGTCTGTCAGTGCCGAGCAGGCCAGTGTCGATTTTCAGTCTCTGTTTAATCGTGACTGGATTGATATATCTCCACTGGAAAGCCATCTGGATGAAGCGCTCGCGCAGCAGCAATTGCACAACCGACTGGCCAGTGAGTGGTTTTCCACTGAGTCTCGGGAGACCAGCCTGCGTGACTTACTGGCGCAAGAGCGGGATAAGCGTCGTCAATCCAGCGAACGGCTCAAGAAACAGGTCGTTACTAAAGACGCCGAAATCCAGTTGTTGGAGCAGCGGCAGGCTGTGTATCCCCATTACGTCCGTCAGGCGTTGGAACTGTTAAATCGCCAACTGCCAGGAGCGGATGCTCGCGTTCTGTGCGATTACGTAGAAGTAGTCGACAGCGAATGGCAGTCGGCCATTGAAGGTTATATCGGTGGTGCCCGATTCGGCATTATTGTCGAAGAAGATTTTGAGGCGGAAGCCATTCGTCTGGTTCGACAAATGCCCGGTAACAGCAAGGCTCGTGTGATTCAGGGCTATAAGGCGCGTCGCGATGCGGACAAAATCAGCCAGCTGTCCCATGACTCCATCATTCATGTGATGGCTTTTGGTCATTCAACCGCGGAAGCTTACATTCAGGCCAGTTACGGTCAGGTACAGCGGGTAGATGATGCAGAGGCCCTGCGATCAGCACGCCGCGGGGTTACCCGCGATTGTTTGGGTTCTGGTAACTACGCCATGTTCCGCTGCGATATTGATGACAGCGAACTGGTGTTTGGTCAGGCTGCCCGTGAAAAAGCCTTGCTGGCTAAGCAGAATGAGTTGCAGAGCCTGCAAGTGGAATGGCAGAAGAGTTCCGATTACGCCAACGAGAGCCACTTGCTGCTGCAATCTGTCGATCAGATGCAGTCGGTCACTTACGCCGATCAGTTGCAAGCCATGCTGGCCATTCAGCGCAAACTGCAGAACGCGGAACAGAGTTTAAAGCAGCTGGATTTGTCAGACTTTGACGAGCTTGAAGGGCAGCTCGATCAATTGAAAGTCGATGAGCAAACTCAGGAGCTGCGACTGGCAGAGCTGGAAAATGCTCGGGTGGATATCCGTGCAAAACTGGATCGAGCCGATCGCAGCTGTAAACAATTGAACGAAGAGCAGGATTCCAATCTCGAACAGCTGGAAACCGCGGAAGACAATATCCGCAGTTTGTCCTCAATCTGGGCAGAATTTAACGTCGAGCAGCAGTTGGCAGTGGCTGACGAGCGGGTCGAAGTGCACAAGGCCGACTATTTCGAGGCCGCTTCGGCGACCTTGTCGGCTGAACTGAACAGCGAATTAAATAGCCTGCAGCGTCGGATTTTAGAGCACAATCAGCTGTGTCAGGGGGCCGATGCTCTGGCTTTTGAGCTGGACTTCAGCAACAGCCTCGGGCGCCGTAACTTTAAGAGTGTCTGCGACCTGCAGCGGCAGCTGGACAACCTCTATAATCGCTATAAAAACAATATCTTGGCGAAACGTTATGAGGAGCTTTCTAGCTTACGTGAAAGCTTCAATAACGCATTCGTCACAAATCTTTGCCACTCTATTTATCAGGCGATTAACGACGGCGAGAAGACGCTCTCCAGTTTGAATGACGAGCTGCAGCATCATCGCTTTGGTGCAGACCGGGAAAGCTTCGAATTCGGTTGGGATTGGTTGCCGGAATTCAAAGAGTACTGGCAGTTCTTCAAAGCAGTGATTGATAATCCGAATTTGGGGGATGGCGAAACCCTGTTTGATATGACCCTCAGTGGCAAGCATGAAAAGGTGCGCAATCGCCTGATGACCATGCTATTGGATGAAGATGAAAACAAGGCCCTGCGGGAATTGGCTAGGATTGCGGATTACCGCAACTACCGCCGCTATGAGATTTACAAAAAGCCGGAGGGGAAAACCCCCATTGCGCTGAGTCAGTACGGTACCGGGTCCGGCGGTCAGTTGGAAACGCCAGCCTACATTATACGCAGTGCGGCCATTACCTCGGCGTTTCGCTTTAACGAAGGCAAGTCCCATCTGCGTATGGTGCTGGTGGACGAAGCCTTTTCGAAGATGGATGAACATCGCTCCAAAGAGGTTATCAACTACCTGACTGAGAGCCTCGGTCTGCAGCTGATGTTTATTATGCCGTCCAGCAAATCCGGGCCGTTTATGGATTTGATCAGCAACCAGTTTATTTTCAGTAAATGCCCAACGGCAGAGCCGGTGGGTGAGCTCAATACACGTGTACTGGTGGATCGCCAGCAGTGCGACAAAGAGAAGATTGCAGCGTTGATGGCGAACCACAGACGTACCATTCGCCAGCAGGCATCGCTGGATTTCCTGGAAGAAGTTGAGTAGACAAGGTTCGTGCGATACGTCAGATACAAGTGCGATATGAGTGCGATATGAGCGAAAGAAACAGTATGACAACAATGATGGACAATAGCGCCCACTGGCAGGCGGCGTTTTACCGATTGCGTTCTAACAAGGCGTTTGAGCTGTTTGTGGTAGGCATCATTATCTTTTCGGCGTTGGTGATCGGGGTCAAAACCTATCCATTGCCGAATGCCTTGTTGCAGGCCGTAGTGGTGATGGACTGGGCGATCACGGTGATCTTTTTGGTGGAGATTGTGATTCGCTTTCTGGGTGAACCGAATAAAAAGCGATTCTTCCGCAGCGGCTGGAATATCTTTGACACACTGATCGTTGTGGTCAGTTTGATCCCCATTGAAGACAGCGAAATGGCTTTGATTGGGCGGCTGGTGCGGATTTTCCGTGTGCTGCGGATGGTGTCTATCATCCCCGAGTTGCGCATGCTGCTGAATTCGTTACTCAAAGCCATGCCCCAGTTGGGCTATGTGCTGTTGATGATGTTTATCATCTTCTACATTTATGCGGCCATTGGCAGTACGTTCTTTGCGTCTGTTAATAAGGACTTGTGGGGTGATATTGCCGTCAGCCTGTTAACCCTGTTCCGTGTCATGACGTTTGAGGACTGGACGGATGTGATGTATGAAACCATGGAAGAGTATCCGCTCAGTTGGTTTTATTACCTCTCGTTTATCTTTTTTACCGCCTTTGCTTTCCTGAATATGATCATTGGTATTGTGGTCAATGTGCTGGAAGAGGAGCATCAGCGCATAGCCAAGGAAGAGGCGGAGGCTGCTGGTGAGCCCACCGTTCAGGATTTGCACCGTGAAATTTTGGAGCTGAAGGCTTTGTTGACTCAGGGGCAGGGTTCTACGTCAGCGGTCGTCGAGGCGCGATCTGAACCTGAGCGATCTGAATCTGAAACCAGCCCCAGTCGTTGATAGATCAGCATATCCGGCTATCAGCGCCGGGTGTGCTGCCAGCCGCAATCGCTTTGGGTAATGCGATTGCGGGCACCCGGTACCTGAGGGTTACCACTGGCGTATCCGGCGTCATCACCGTAAAGAATGCACACCTTACGATCGTCTTTCACCATCTTCGGCTGATAAAACGGCGGTTTGCGGGAATGTGCAAACGCCTTGGCGGCTTGGATGGAACTTACTTTGGACAGCTCTAACAAGGTTAAATACGCCGGCGGCATAATGGAAAGCTGCTGTTGACGGTGTTTTTCCAGAGCGGCGGCGGGGGTGAGCCATTGGTAATCCACAATTTCTCCGTCATCCACGATCACGTCAGCGTCTTCATCCAGGCTCCCGATCAGAAACCAGGTGGAAAAGCGCTTGGATTCGGCTTTGGGCGTTGTCCAGTGGGAATAGGGGATGAAGCTGGCTGGGTCTACGGTCAGGCCAGACTCTTCGAGGCACTCTCGTGCGGCCCCCATTCTTGCAGCTTCCCAGCTGTCCAGCTCTTTGCCAGGAGCATCGTCTGCTTCGATGCGGCCACCGGGAAAGACCCAGCTACCACCAGCAAACTTGATCGCCTGTGCTCGCAATAGCAGCAGAACTTCAAAGCCGTCAGCGGCTGGGCGTAACAATATGACTGTCGCTGCAGGGTGCGCAGGGACTGGAGTTTCAAGGTCTATGACTTTTAGCTGTTCTGACATGATTCAATCTTCAATTTTTATTGTTTGAATCATTCTGCGGTTTTGAGCCCTTCGGGGCAAGGGGCAAAGCCGACAGGGGCTTGTCCAATCGGGACAATCCCTGTCGATAACCGACACATGGGTGTCAGTGCTAGCTGTTAGGTGAGCCTGAGCCTGAGCCTGATGTTTTGATGGATTCGTTGAGGATTCTGACTTCCTGTTGTGGGAAAGGAATAACCACATCATTGGTTTTCAGCGCTGCATAGATGCGTTGGTTGGCTTCGTACAGCAAGCCAAAATACTGCTGGGTAGGCAGCCAGAGACGAATACCGATATTCACGCCGTGATCGCCGAAGTTTTCAATCCCCACCTGTGGCCGCTTGTCATCGGTGACACCTTCCAAATCAGATAGAGAGTTAGAAATCAGGCGAATGGCCTGATCGGGGTCTTCGCTGTAGGCGATGCCGATGGACAGCTCTGCCAGTGTATATTCAAACGAGTTGTGGATGATCTCACCCACAATGTGACGGTTCGGGATGGTGATCTGTACCCCGTCTTCATTGGTGAGTACCGTGAAAGCCAGCTGAACCTCTTTGACCTGTCCGGAGACACCTTGAACACTGATGGTGTCACCCACCACAAAGGGACGGGTCATGATGATGTTTAGGCCCGCACCGTAATTTGAGAGCAGCCCCTGAACCGCTAAGCCGGCACCCAGAGAGAGAGCACCGACGGCTGCGAGGAAAGGGGTTATGCTGATGCCAATCTTGCCGAGGGCGATGATCCCCACCAGCACCATGACAACGATTTTTGAGGCTGAGGCAATAAAGCGGCTGAGGGTGATATCCAGCTCTTTTTTCTGGCAGAGATTGAAAATAACCGCGCTGACCTTTCGTGCCACCAGCAGGCCGATCATGAAAATCAGCAGGGCGCCGAGGATCTGAAAGCTGTAGTTCACAAAGAACTCCACCACCATCTTGTAAATTTCCTGAGCGTGTGCCAGCTCTTGTCCCAGTTTTTCGTCCACGTTAAATTCCTTATTTATCAATATACTAAGGTTTAAATATAAAGTAATTTGTTAGCTGTTTTTTAGCAGCGATCCAAGAATTCGGCTGAGACCCCGGAGGGAGTTACAGGGTTCCACCAATGAGCAATAGGGTGCGTATTCGCTCATGATGGAATCTCCGCTGTTCCAGCTGTAACGGCCTTCCGGGTTCAGCCAGATCACTCGCTGGCTGCGTCGATAGACTTCTGACCAGATGTGATTTTTGCCATCGCTGTTGTTGTTGCGGGCATCTCCCAGCATGATCACGGTGGTTTTGTTGTCGATGTCTTTCATTGCCAGCTTTTCGAAATCTTCCAGTGCCCGGCCGTAATCGGTGGGGCGGTTTGCCCATTCGTCCATAATATGTGCCAGGGCCTCGTCGATGTCGAGTTTGGCGAATTCATCGGTGACTTCTCCCAGATTAGACGCAAATACAAAGGATCTCACGCGGGGCAGGACATCCTGCAAACTGTAGAGGAACAGCAATAGAAAGCGGGCTACCCGACTGACCGACCCGCTGACATCGCACAGCACCATGACTTTGGGGCGTTCGATGCGGGTGGATTTCCATTTGGTGTGGAACAGAAACCCATCATAGGCAGCGTTCGCTGCGATGGTTTTACGTACATCCAGCAGACCACGTTTAGTGACCTTGCGACGACGGCTGTGCATCGAGGCGAGCTGTTTGGCGGCTTTTTGTACCAGTCGGGTCATATGCTGCATATGGCTGTGATCCACATTGGTCAGCTTGACCTTCTGTAGATTGGACTCGCGCAGCTTTAATCCCGACTTCTCGCTGAACAGCAGGTACTGTTGCTCAACGTGATCTTTAATATGTTCCAGCAGACGCTGGCGTCGCTGTTTGATGTCTTCAATCAATTCAGCGTGGTGTTCGTCTTCCGCCAGCTCGGAAAGCTCCTGGGTTAACTGGCGATCTCCCATCTGCTGCAGAATGCGATAACTCACTTGGGCTTTCTGGGTGAACAGCTTCATCTCGCTGGCGCCGGCTGCCTGAGCGTGGCTGACGATGGATACCTGCATGGCAGTATGATCGTCGTTGAGCAGCATTTGACCCAGCGCAGAAGTGATTTCGTCAGAGTCTTGAGTTTCGGTAGTGGATAGTGACTTAGTATCCGATTCCTCTGAGGATCCTTCAGCCGCTTCATCTGATGAGCCATCAGCTTTTTCGTCTGGTGAGCCCTCAGCCTTTTCATCTGATGAGCCATCAGCCGTTTCCGGCATTTCAGTATTCAGCTGAAAGAACTGATCGAACAGCTCCTCCAGCTGGATACGATGAGGGAGGTTTTTGGCGAGTGTCATACCCAGAGCGGATTTCAGCTGTTCCGGGTGTTCAAAGCCAATCAATCGTACTGCGTGCAGAGCGTCCAGGGTTTCCGCCGGAGAAACTGGCAGTCCGTGGTGCCTCAGTGAATGGATAAAGTCCCCGATAACCTGTTGCATGGGACGGGTCAGGATCCTGCTTGACGCATTTTTTGCAGCAATTGGTTGATCTCGGGTTCAACCACTTCGATATCTTCCTGAAACTTCAGGAGCAGGTTTAAAGTGCTCTCAATCCAGTTCCGATCCAGATTGTCTACATTCAACAGCAGCAAGGCCTTGGCCCAATCAATACTTTCACTGACGGCCGGTACTTTCTTGAGTGCCATCTGGCGAAGTTGTTTCACAAAAGCCACCACCTGTTTGCGCAAATCTTCACCCATTTCCGGCACCTGGCTGGCAATGATTTTCTGCTCCAATTTGGGGTCAGGGAAGGGGATGTAGAGGTGCAGGCAGCGCCGTTTCAGGGCATCGCCCAGTTCACGGGTATTATTACTGGTCAAAATGACAATGGGCCGCGAGGTGGCTTTCACCGTACCGATCTCAGGAATGGAGACCTGATAATCCGACAGTAACTCCAGCAAGAAGGCCTCGAATTCCTGATCTGCTTTGTCGATTTCATCAATCAATAGAATGGCGCCGTCCGGCTCCCGCAACGCTTGCAGTAACGGGCGGGTCTCGAGGAATTGTTCCGAATAAAATATATCGCCAAACTGATGCAGCCGTTCGACCGACTCGTCCAGACCTTTGGCGCCACGCATTACGTCCCCAAGCTGATCCTTGAGAAGCTGGGTGTAGAGCAGTTGCTTGCCGTATTTCCACTCGTAGAGGGCTTTCGCTTCGTCGAGCCCTTCATAGCACTGCATACGGATCAGCGGCGCTGACAAATACTCGGAGGTTTTCTTGGCCAGTTCGGTTTTACCCACACCTGGAGGGCCTTCAACCAGAATCGGTTTTTGCAGCTGGCAGGCCAGATAAACCGCTGTGGCAATGGATTCGCTGCAGATATAACCCAGTTTTTCAAAGTTCTCACGAATTTCTTCCGGGGAGCGAATTTTATCCTGATGCTTAATAATCAAAGCTTGAACCTTTCTTTTAATTAAGCACTTATCCTACTGTTTTTCTGATAAAAAGTCGTTGTTTCCATGGAGTCAATCAACGTGGATCAGTGGTTGAAATGTGATCTCGGGAGGGGCTGCAGCAGGGGCGGGTGTGGGTGCTCGGTGTTAAAGATGCTAACTCGGTGTTAAAGAGGCTTAGGAGTTGCATGAAACTTGCAGTGATGTCGCACGAAAGGTGGTCTAAAAGTTGAGTGGGCAGCCTGAACTACTAGGCATATAGTCTGGACTGCTAGGCATATAGTCCGAACTACTAGGCATATAGTCTGAATGCGTGGGGCATCCGTCGTGTATTCAGCTAAACTCAACTAAACGCGCCAAAAAGATAAAATCTTACCGGTCATCTCGTTGTGGCATGTTTTGCTTCAGCTAGCACGGCTTAAATAGCACGGTTTAACAAGGATCAAAGCTAGATTCTCGCTATCAGGGCTAACCTAAGAGAAGCAGTGGATGATGGTTTATTGGGGTAGTAGTTATGTTTAAACAAGGACTCCTGCTGGCTCCAGAGGAAATGCGCTGTTATCAATATGCGCAAAACCTGAGACAGCGGGCGTTAAAAAGGAGACTGGGCTCGATTAAGCGTATTGTCTGGCCAAGACTGGTCAGAGAGTTATCTTGGTCAGAAGTGCATTGGCGCCGAATTTTGCAGGGTGTGTGCCTTGCATTGGTTTGGCCACTGATTATTCTCGGTGGCTTGATCCACTATCTCTGGAATCTGATGGTTTTTCCGTTCTTGTACTTTCAGACGCTCAGTCTGCCCAAGGGGTTGAAAGCCCCTGGGGAAAAGACGCTGATGGGGATGAATAATGCGTTCCAACCCGTATTGACGTTAAACGAGCGGGATTATATCGAGTGTCTGGATCAGTGGGTCGTGATCTTGTTTGGAGCCGATGTCAGCAAAGAGAAATCGCTCTCGATCTACCTTTCCACGGTTGCCGGTGAACGCAGGGCGACTCTGGGCTCTGCCGAGGTGGCGAATTCCTGTGAAAACGGGTTGCGGAGCAACCTGTTCATTGCCAGACAGCGGCTATCCCGTGATTTGGGGCATTATCTTGATGCGGCAAAAAGCAGGGACTGCCGGACCGTCAGTCTGGAGTCTCTGGCGTCTTGATTGCAGCGTCGAAGGGGTTTTTGGGTAAATAAGGCGCTATCATCTCAGACGTTTCCTGGTAGAGATCTGCTACATTAGGCAAGATTCCAACGGCCATTCGTCGCGACAGCATGGTAATGGGGAACAGGCACTGTTCAGTGTCCGGTGCGCAGACTGCGCGGCTCTCTCCCAGCCTGTCTTTGTAGGTTTTCCATTCCAACCCCATGTCGTTCACCATCACGTCCCCCAAAACCGCGCCCAGAGCTTGCTGGGTCATGTGGTCTTCTTTTGCCACCAGACCTTTGTTGATGATCCTTTGAAGGAGCTTCAGATCGGCTTTTGTACCCCTGATCGGCTCTCCGAAATTAATCCGCGTCAGATCGTCAATTTGCTTGATTTGTCGCTCAGTATGCTGGCTTTTCAGCCAGTTCAAATCATCGATTTCCACAGGAGCGTCTGCACTGGCTGAAATCGGGCTGATCAGACAGCAGATGATTAAAAAGTAAGCAGGAATGCGCATGGTGGTTTAGCCCGTAGTTGGTCTGTGTAAGTAGTTGGTCTGTGTAAGTTGGTCTGTGTAAAATTAGAAGGTAAGTGTCAGTTAATTTTCTGTTGTCTTGATCGTGCGTTCGATTGTCTCAGGGCGGCATTATAGAGCCTGTCCTGCTGAGATGCATTGTTGATATAGATTGTTGATCTTCAATGTATAAACACGTCAAGTCTCTCCGAAATCCCGGATTCCTGTTGCAGCGATTGCCGGGTAGCAGCTTATAATGGCCGCTTTTCGTTGTCTTCAATTCTTCTGGAGTAAAAATGCCCCTCAGCCATTGTATTGCCCACGCAATCCGTCGTAATGGAACCGAAGCGCCGGTGGAAGTCACTTTGCGTGAGCAGCCCATGTCAAACACCGCCTACCTCGAGGAGCTGGTTCGTGAACTGAAGAATTCCTATGTCGGCAAGGCTGGCAAGCAATACGGCCAGTTTCACCATGATCTTTCGATCTCCACGGTGTCGCAATGGTTGCGAGAATTTCGTGAAGAAAAGTTAAGCTTTGAGCGGTTTACAACCAAAGCCACGGAACATTTCCAATCGCTGCTGAGTGATACGGAAGTAGTGGTGGATGGGCACTTGCTGTTTGCCATCGAGAGTTTGGCTGATGCAGATTCACTCTACGTCTTTTTGATATTGCACAACGAGGGGGTTTACCTCGATGGCGATCTGACCTTGCAAACCTCCCGCTTTTTGGATGTCAGGGGTGTATTGCTGGGGGCTAAAGTGGATATGACAGCCTGGTTAGGCGAGGACGACAGCAGCTATCTGAGCGTATTGAGAGCAAGAGGCGACAAAGACCTCACCGACCAGTTTTGGCGCTGGATTGGTTTTGCCGATCAGCGGGACATCACCGCAGAAACGACGGCATTTCTCGACGTGGTGTCGGCCTATAGTGACACTTTGGAGGAGGAAGAGGTTCAGGTATACCGCAATAAAATTGTCGACTATTGTCTGGATCAGGACAAGCGGGGTGAACCTGTGGTTATCCGCGACTTATCGGAACACGTCAATGATGGTGAGCCAGACAAGTTCGCAGAATTTGTCAAAACCCGACATGGGGAAACGCCCGAGCAGCTCATTCCTGATCGCAGACAGTTAAAACAGTATGTCCGTATCAGTGGTCGCAATGATCAGCTTAGTATGAGCTTTGCTGCGGAGTGCCTGGGTGAAACCATCGTCTATGATAAGAACGATGACAGTCTTACCATCCGTAATATACCGGGCCCACTTAAATTAAGATTAATTAAACACATGCAAAAGTTGGCATCAGGTACTATTACTTCTTCAGATACTCATACTGAAGAATAGACGCTAAGCTCTATACATGCAGTTATGTAAACCTTTCTGTCAATGTGTACCTATCAGAGGAACTGAATCATGCAAAAGCTAACACTGGGTCTTGTTGTATTGTTGATCGTCGGTATGGGTTGGATGTATTACGACAGTCAGCAGCAGCTGAAACAGGCTCGTTTGCAAAGTCAGCAACTGGAACAGCAGCTGGTTCTTTTGAACAAAGAGGTTGCGTTACTCAGCGAGCAGGTTGAAAAGCTTGATGAAAATAGCGTTGAAGGCATTGTTCGTGAGGCTAATAACGCCATTCTGGATGGCTGGCAATCTCTGGTTAACAGCGTCGATAACGAATTGAAGAAAGCGCGCCAGAAAGTGAAAGAGCAGCAAGATACTGGATCCAACTCTTCAGGAGCACCTGCACAACCACATTCAGCAGACGATCTACCTGAAGATCCGAGCCGTATATAAAACATCATCATTCAATACTATAAGGAAATACTATGAAGGCATTTAAGATTGTCGCGGCACTTGTTGTCGCGGTCATCGCTGTTTTGGCAGTGGTAGTTGTACTGTTTTTGCAGAATATTGACCAGCTTATCAAGTCGGTGGTCGAAGATTCCGGCTCTGATGTTCTGGGAACAGAAGTCCGACTGGAAAGCTCGAAAATCACCCTCAAGGAAGGTCGTGGTGCCCTGCATAACCTGACCATTGCCAACCCGCCAGGCTTTAGTAATGACAACGCTTTCAGTCTGGGTGATATATCTTTGGGTATTGATCTTAAAAGCCTGGGTGGCGATGTGATCGTACTCAATGAAGTGCTGGTCAGTGATGCCAAGTTGTTGGTTGAAGAAAAAGATCTGACCAATATCAATCTTCAGACCTTACTCAATAATGTGAAACAAAATACGGCTTCCGGAAATACGGCCAAACAGCCTGTGGAGGAGAAACCTTCTGAGCCAGCTGAAGATGTTAAGTTGGCTATTGAGAAATTTACTCTGCAAGGCATCAGTATGCGTATTGTGACTGAGCAGTGGGGCGAACGTACTCTGACCATGCCGCCTATTCAGTTGAACAATATCGGTTCACGAGATAATGGTCTGACGCCTGACGAAATGACGCAAGCAATCCTTAAGCCTGTATTGGCGAAAGTACAAAAAGAAGCTGAGGACGAGTTGCAAGATTTAGCGAAAGAGAAAGCACAAGAAGCGGCTGAAGAAAAACTCAAAGAAAAGCTGGGCGAAGAGGACAGCGAGAAACTGGATCAGTTGAAGTCCTTGTTTGGACAGTAACTGATAGAGCAAAGAACCAAAAACAAAAAAAGGCCCATTGGGCCTTTTTTTGTTTCCGGTAGGATTGAATGTGACAGTTCGATCCTTCGATCAGGAGCCAATACGGGCTTTGGCTGCCGCGTATTGTGTTTTTAGTTGTTCAACATATTCTGCTACGGTCTGCACCTTGTGGATGGCACCAATACCCTGACCGCAACCCCAAATATCTTTCCAGGCTTTACTGTTTTGATTGCCTCCTGAACCGAAGTCCATTTTTGATGGGTCGCTTTCGGCCAGGTTGTCGGGGTCCATGCCCGCAGCGGTAATAGATGGCTTAAGGTAATTACCGTGAACACCGGTAAAGAGGTTGCTGTAGACAATATCCTCAGCACCGCTGTCAACGATCATATTCTTATAGGCTTCGACCGCATTGGCTTCTTTTGTGGCGATAAACGCCGAGCCAATGTAGCCCAAGTCAGCCCCCAGTGCCTGAGCCGCCAATATAGAATCACCCGTGGCAATGCAGCCAGATAGCAGTAATGGCCCATCAAACCATTCCCTAATCTCCTGAATCAGGGCGAAGGGGGACAGTGTTCCTGCATGTCCGCCTGCACCGGTGGCTACGGCGATGAGCCCGTCTGCACCTTTTTCGATGGCCTTTTTAGCAAACCTGTTATCAACAACATCGTGCAGAGTGATACCGCCGTAAGAGTGTACTGCTGCGTTTACGTCCTCGCGGGCACCTAACGACGTAATTACGATAGGTACTTGGTATTTCACACAAAGCGCAAGGTCTTCTTCCAGTCGTCCGTTGGATTTATGAACAATTTGATTCACGGCAAAAGGCGCAGCGGGATTGTCCGGGTGCTCAGCGTTATAGGCATCCAGTGTCTCCGTAATCTGGATCAGCCACTTTTCGAACTCTCCTTCACCTCGTGCATTCAGCGAAGGAAACGAGCCAACAATACCTGCTTTGCATTGTTCAATGACCATGTTTGGGTTGGAAACAATAAACATGGGAGAAGCAACGGCAGGCACGGACAAACGGCCTTTTAAGAGATCGGGTAAAGACATTCTGACACCTGTAGACAAATATAAACCAGAACTCAGAATACCATTGTAAAAACAGCCTGCCCATAACGATGGAGCGGATAACCGCTGAGGAATATTCTAATAGCAGGAATCACCAAAAGCCTGTCCAAATTGGCCTTGGGGTTGTTGTACTTCGCCGGGCGGGAGGGTGTTTAGGGCGCGATTTATCGGTTACCTATGACCTTGGCAGGGTTTCCCCCAACCTTGGCTCCGGCTGGCACATTCTTAGTGACTACACTACCCATGCCGATGATGGCTTTATCCCCGATGGTGACGCCATCGACGATACTGACATTGGCCCCGATCCAGACATCCCGTCCGATGGTAATGCCCTCAGACGTGACCGGTTGCTCCTGAATCAGGCGATCTGGTTCCATGCCATGGTTGAATGCAAACATGCAGGTTTGAGCGGCAATTCGTGTGTGGTCACCAATGGTGATGCCAGCTCGCCCGCCATCGAGAGTTACAGATTGATTGACGCTAACACCTCGGCCAAGCGTGATAGGGCCATGCAGAAAGCTGTTGGCAGCAATATGGGTATTATCGCCCAGATTGATGGTGCGGCCTGGTTCTGCAAATAAATTGGCTTCGGGGGCAACAAAACAATTCTCGCCAATCTCTATGGTTTCCAGTTGGCAAAAGGACCGTTGTATCTCTGCTTGCCAGACGTCAGCCCATTCTCGATGTTTGGGTTTCAGTGAATAGTACAGCCACGGCATATAGCTCAGTCGACGTTTGTGTTGTTCGCGGTACTCCGCGGCCATGTCAGACATTATTTGGTGATTCCGATTCGTGTTTTGTGGGGCGATAAACGCGCATTCTACCACAGGGGCAGATGTGGCTGCGGATAGAGAGGGTGGGGGTATCAGGGCTGCTTTAGTCGATAGAGTAGATGGTAGAACAGTAAAAAGAGTAGCCAATAGAATAGCCTAAAGAGGACAGGTAGCTAAAGTGGTGCCCGCATACCGACTCAAGTTAAAGAAGTTAACTAATATGCGTTGCGGCCCAACGGATCATTGATTGATCAGCGTTGCCATCGCTTAGTTGAGAGTAACTTAAAAAAGCACTCGTGGGGTTTCCCCTTTCGACTAGCCGATAACGCGGACACCTGAATCCAGTATAGCAGCCGCAGAGTCGTGTACAGGTGTAGAGGCGTGATAACAAAAAAATTGCTAAAAGCAGCTGGAACAGGGCGAATGCTCCCAAGCCGATTTCTGGATTGTCAGAGAATTTACATCGCAGGACGGGATAAGCGGTTAGAAATCATTGTTGGCAGTTAGCTCCCGACATAAGTGGGAGCCAAGAGGGCGGCTGACATTATACAGAATACCTATGTACCACCGTGGGAGGGCTCATCAATGATGGCCAGACCATCGAGGCAGGTAATCTTGATGCCATCAAGCCGTGGATGGCTATCGGTTTTGAGGCGCTCGATGACATCCTTTCGATCCAGTTGAATCGTACCAATATGAAGGACTCTGACTGCTACGCCTTTGCAATGCTCGTGCAGGAGCAGATCTCTGAGCTGCAAGCTATTTACCTCGTAACGGCCTGAGGGAAACAGTTCGTAGACTTCCTCAAATTTGTCGTAGTTCATTCATGTTCCTTGATCTGTTCTATTATTGGAAAGCGCTGAGCTCTTAAAGTCCTCTGGAATCTCTTGGTGCCAGAGCGTAAATAAAAGTACCTGAATACTTCTGCGAGCGATAGTTATATGATCGCCAAGCGACGATAGAAGCGATCTTGAGGTTCTGACCGCCGCCATCGCCATACCGTTCAATCTAATCGGAGGTTAGCCTTTTTGCAATATTCCCTGATTGAGTACAACGATGATTTTGTTGTGGTTAATAAAGCGCCCGGTGTCACGGTACAGCGTGACGATGGGGTGCATGGTCTGTTGGATCTAGTGGCCTCTGATTTGGGGTTGCCCAAGCTTTTTCCGGTGCATCGACTCGACAATCCGACCTCAGGGGTGCTTTTGATGGGTCGCCATAGCGAAAGCAATCAGCTCTTGTCCCGGATGTTCCAGGCTCGAGAGATCGATAAATACTATTTGGCCTTAAGTCTGAATAAACCCAGGAAGAAGCAGGGATTGATCAAAGGTGATATGGAAAAGGCTCGTCGGGGAAGTTGGAAGTTATCGCAGACCCAGAAAAACCCCGCTGTGACCCAGTTCTTCAGTCAATCACTGGCTCCGGGAGTACGCAGTTACCTGTTAAAGCCTCATACCGGAAAGACTCATCAACTGCGTGTGGCATTGCGATCTTTGGGCGCGCCCATTCTGGGAGATAAGCGCTACGGCGGAGATGAGAGCGACAGAATGTATTTGCACGCCTGGCAGATGAGTTTTCAGTGGCAAGGGGAGTTAAGGCGTTACCATGCTTTACCAGAACAGGGTGAATACTTCCTCAATCCTGTGTTTTTCTCATCGCTGGAACCCTGGGGAAGCCCCGAATCGCTGGAGTGGCCTACGTTATGACCGTGGTAGGTTAAGACTGGGGTTCGTTATGACTGGGGTACGTTATGACTGGGGTGAGATGCGGTAGTTATGACTTTGATTGGTGATGACTCTGATCCTCTATGACGTTGGGCTGTCATTGTTTTGGTCGATCATACTTTGCAGGCTATCGGCTCGACAACCCTCTTCATCTGCGTCCTGAAGAGGGCGTATCTATTTTACGTTTAGGGCTTACTCGTAGAGGCAAAGGTAAGCGCTCTCAACATTCACTTTGACCTGAAACTTCTGGTTGGCTTCAATAATAAACGTCTCACCTTGTTTGAAGGTGGCCCAGTCATCGGCACCGGGCAGCTTTACCGTCAGACTACCACTGGTGACGGTCATGTATTCTTTCTGGCTGGTGCCAAATTCGTACTCACCTTGAGCCATTACACCGATGGTTGCAGGCAGAGTTTCGGTCTGAAAGGCGATGGAGGTGACTTTACCATCGAAATATTGGTTGGTTTTGAACATGGTGAACCTCAGTCAGCGCGGACAGTTACCGGGGTGGTAACGCCGTAAAGGGCCGGAATTATACTCAGGCCATGTTGCCTTGGCCAGATGGCGCACGGGATACTCCTCGAGGACGCTGATGAAGCAGGCTTTTCACTCACTCAATCGGTTAATGTGGCAACCTCTGGTAAGCTGGGCTAAATGATTGGGGGGAAGCTTTGGACAATCCATTAATTACACCGATTGAGCAAATATTGACCACCTCGCCCGGGGTGAGTTGGACTGAGCATGCCATCATTCGCACTTTGGTGGATCAGGAATACCTTTCTGCCGATTACGGGCGTGAATCTCTGGGTTTGTTTCAGACCCACTTTTTGGTGATGAATGCGCTCTACCAGCTTCGGCAAAGGTTCTGCGACGCTGGTATTGGCAGTTTGTCCATTTCAGCGTTATCAATTCTGTTTACGCCCTGGTCAGGTTCATCTGAAGAGTGGGATGAACGAAAGCGTGAGTTAATGGAAGGCAGTCCTCAATTGGCCGAATATTATTTGTCCTGGGATACATTCACCTCAGCCTCTACCGAATCGGTTGATGAATTACTCAATAGCTTTTGGCGCCGCTACGGTGCACAGGATGATCGCCACGATGCTCTCAAGCTGATGGGTCTTGAAGAGCCCGTCACGATGCTGGAAATCAAAAGACGTTACCGTGAAAAGGCGATGATTATGCATCCTGATCGTGGTGGTAGTGATGCTGAATTGGCAGAACTGAATGATGCCTTGGATACATTGAAACGTTATTATTCCTGAGCTCTATTAACTCCTTGAGCTCATTAACTTATGAGCCCCGAGATAGTTCGGAGCGGTAATCAAGATTCCTCGGTATTACACCCGGTCACGATAAGTTTGATATTCCTATGGCAATTGTTTGGCAGAAAAGAGTCTCCGGTAAGGGTAAAACCGACCATTATGAAGTGCGATCTGCCGGTCATAGTCGGCGGCTCTATACCAACGGTGTTTTCCACAGCCAGTACAATCCCAATCGTCCGGTAGCCGGTTCAGTCTGGGATCTATTATTGCTTCCGGCCTTTTTCCATCCTCTGGGGTCGATCAAACGTGTATTGGTTCTTGGCGTTGGTGGTGGTGCCGTGATGAAGCAGCTGGAGTACTTTCTCAAGCCTGAACTGATTCTGGGGGTTGAGTTAAATCCCATTCATTTACAAGTCGCAAAGCGCTTTTTCAAAGTCTCCGGTAAAAGAGTCGAATTGATTGAAGCGGATGCAGTGCAGTGGCTAAAAAGCTATCAAGGGCCGCCATTTG
>NZ_CBFIHX010000056.1:0-23591 GCF_965662505.1 Pseudomaricurvus sp.
GTTGCAGCAACCGCTGCCGCTTTATACTGTTCAAACAGCTTATCCAAATTGTTTGCCTGGGTTCGATAGGCGTCTGCGTAGGGGCCTGTGTACAGCTCAATACGCTCCACACCCAGTTCTTTAGCCAGCTTGATCTGTTCAACATCAGGGTCCATAAACAGGCTGATGCGACATCCCCAGTTCTGAAGTTGTTTGATGATGGGTTTCAGGCTCTCGCCGGAGGTGGTCAAATCAAAACCGTGATCGGAGGTGAGTTGATCGTCGCCGTCGGGTACTAGCGTACATTGATCCGGTCGGCATTGCTCGACCAGCTCCATAAAGCCAGGATAACTGCCTTGAGGGCCAGCGAAGGGATTGCCTTCCACATTGAATTCAATACCGGATAACGGCTTAACCAGTGCGCTGAGGTCTGTGACATCGCCTGGACGTATGTGGCGTTGGTCTGGACGTGGGTGAACGGTGATGCCTTCTGCTCCGGCGGCGAGACACACTTTGGCGTGCTCCACGACCGAGGGGTAATTTCCTTCGCGAGAGTTGCGCAACAGGGCAATTTTGTTCAGGTTCACACTTAATGCGGTGCTCGTCATAAAGAATCGGTACTCACGTAAACGGGGCAAACAGGAGCGCTATTGCCCCCGAGATGTCTGGTATTAATAAATATATCGGGTTTTAGGGCTTAACGGTAACCGCGAGAATCCGAATGGGAAGGTCGGGGGCCTGCGGGCGGTATTTTCCCTGGGGCTCTTTGGTGATCTTCTGCACAACATCCATGCCGTCAATGACTTGGGCAAACACGGTATAACCGGGGCCGTCTTTGGTTGGGTCCAGGTGTGTATTGTTGTTGAGATTGATAAAAAACTGGGAGGTGGCGCTGTCGGGATCGGGCAAACGAGCCATGGCCACGGTGCCACGGCGATTGTGCAAACCGTTGTCTGATTCATTAATGACCGGTTCGTGGGTGTCTTTTTTTACATAGTCGAAGGTCATGCCGCCGGCCTGGGCCACAAACCCGGGAATCACGCGGTGAAAAATCGTTCCGGCGTAAAACCCTTCGTTGCAGTAGCGCAGGAAGTTTTTCACCGTTTCTGGTGCTTTCTCCGGAAACAGTTGCAGCGTAATGGTGCCAAGATCGGTCTTAAGTTCCACCTCAGGCGCGGTGTTGTCTGCGGCCTGAGTGAGGCAGCTGAATGTAAACACCAGACTGCTCACGACCAAGGTCTTCATCAGCACCAACATCTTCTTCGTCGGCATGAGGAATCGCAGGCTGCGAAGCAGATTGTAGGGAGCAGTCACAAGGTAAGCAGACACCGTATTGTCCTTTTTGTACTCTGTTTTCAGTATAAACTCTAGTATTCAGTATGATATAGAGTGTTCAGTATGACCTCGAGTGTTCAGTGATATTGGCATCACTGTATTAAGTGATGCCAACTGGCGCTTAAGCCCACTCTGAGTAGCTTTTACGACGGCGAAAGGCAGGGGCAACCAGAGTAATGATAACGCCCAGCAGCACCGCACCGGCACCGTAGAGGAAAAAGGTGTTCCGCTCATCACTTTGCAAACGCTCATTTTCTGCTTTGACCACTTCCAGCTCATTCTGTATCACTTGATGATCGTGCATTAATTTCTGATGACGCTGATTGAGGCTGATGGCATCCGCCGACACACGCTTGAGTTCAGCCAACTCGGTTTCAAGCTCATTAACTCGGGTATTGGCGCTGGCTAGCTCCTGATCCAGTTCGCTGCCGGTTGAGCGTGCCTCTCCCAGTTGCTGTTTGAGCGCATTGTATTGTTTTTCAACTTTGCTCAGATTGGCTTCAGCGGCTGACAGCTTCAGGGAGTCGGTAGGGGAGTTGATCAAAAACTGGCTGCGTACAAAGCCTACTTCACCACTCCGGGTTTTGACCTCGGTCCAGCCGCCTTCGGGATCTTCCGAGACCACGGTCAGGCGTGTGCCGCTTTTCATGCCCTTGTCGAGAATACGGTACTGGTTGCCTTTCCCGCTGCGCAATGGCACGTAGAGAGTGTCCGATACCCAGCGGTATTCCTGGGCATTGGCGGTACTCACTCCCAGTGCCAGACCTAACGTCATGCCAAGGGTGAGTGTCGAGGAGGCAACGAATGTGGTGATTTTCTTCACTGTAGCTATCTTCTTCACGCAGTTTTCCGAGTCAGTATTTATGAGGGGGCACAGCCTACTGTAAAACCGGGTTTTCGCCTGTCAACTCGCTCACAGTTAGCGGGCTATGTTACCGCAAAGGTACTGTCATTAGGGCGGTGGCGTTGCGATCAACCCGTTTTAATGTGGGCTGCAGGGTTAGGGCAACACTTTTTTGAAGGGTTTTACGGTGACTTTGGCGTAGACACCCGCTTCTATGTACGGATCTACGTCAGCCCAGCTTTGGGCATCTTCCAGTGAGTCGAATTGGGCAACGACCAGACTGCCGGTAAAGCCTGCTTCGCCGGGATCGTTGCTGTCGATGGCGGGGTGGGGGCCGGCAATCAGCAAGCGGCCTTCTGTTTTCAGCGATTCAAGGCGCGCCAGATGCGCAGTCCGAGACTTTTGTCTGAGTGGCAGGCTGTTGGGGACATCTTCGCTGATAATGGCGTAAAAAAGGCTCATTAGGTCTTTCCTGTTCGGTTTTTTAAGTGATTAGCTTGTTGAGTAGGAGCCTGACCCTTACCGGTAAGTTCCCGGTAAGTTTTCCGGATATTAGAGTCAGGCTGCTGAATTCGGGCTCATCGCGAGTGTCATTGCTGGATCAAGATGTCGTCCAGATCCAGATGCGTCAGGGATTTGATGCGACTGAACAGATAGAACAGCGCGCCCATCATCACCAGAGTGGCAGGGATAGCAATGACTGGGAAGCTTAGTGCGGTCATTTTCCCCAGCTCAGCGTTAAACGCCTCGGTCCCCGGAGGGCTAACCAGCAGATACTTGGCCAGAGCGTAATTCAGAAATGAGGACAAAAAGAACGACATGGCCACTAGATATGAGGCGTTTCTCAGCGCCTGGTTAAAGGCAAGCTCATTGCCAGTGGTTTCCAGAGCCGTAGCGACCTTGTCGATTTGCAGGATCTTGTCGTTATAGAGAAATGTTTTTACCAAGGGATAGCGGGTTTTCAGGGAAATCAGGGTGGCGATACCAAAAATGGCCGGTACGCCCGCTTCTTTGATCACGATGTACTGGGGGTCGAGCTCCAGAAGGCTGATACCGCCGGTCAGGAAGATGCTTAAAACCCCCAGCCCGGAAAACAGGTTCACCTTGCCGGTGCGGCGGAAATCATTGAGGCCGTAAAAGATGGGAAAAGCCAGTGCAATCACGATAGCCCACTGGGTGCCCAGCATCGCTTCTCCGCTCAACTTGGTGAGAATGACCGTTGGTATGACGATGTTGAGCAGCAGATTCAGGAGTAGGCTTTCGCGCTTGGGTTCATTTACAGCTTGTGTCATGGTGAAACTCAGAGATAATGGGGCCATTAATGGCAAAGGCAGGGCTAATGAGGGGATTTGATCCCGGATCCTGCCTTTCCTTCATCAATATAAAGGAATCAGTTTGCACGATCTACATACCCACAGCCTGTGTTCAGATGGTATTTTACGTCCTCAGGCGTTGGTGTCGAGAGCTAAAACACAAGGCGTCACCGTTTTGGCGTTGACCGATCATGATACCGTCGTCGGGATTGACGAAGCGCAGGCCGCCGCCGCAGAGGAGGGGATTCGGGTTTTGCCCGGTATTGAGTTCTCCTGTCTGTGGAATGGCGTTGGAATTCACATTGTAGGTCTGAATATTGATCCCGCACACCCGCAGATGCAGGCAGCCGTGGCTCGTCAGGGGGAGAGTCGCGAGACCAGAGCTCGCCAGATTGGCGAAAAGCTGGCCAAGGCCGGTATTCCGGGTGCACTTGAGGGGGCAAAGAAGAAAGCTGGGGATGCGGTGATCGGACGCCCTCATTTCGCACAGTTTTTGGTCGAAACCGGCCGTGTCAGTAGCATGAATGCGGCGTTTAAAAAGTATCTTGGCGCCGGCAAGGTTGGGGATGTGAAGCAAGTCTGGCCCCCTGTTGCCGAAGCGGTTAGCTGGATCTTGGCGGCTGGGGGTGTGGCGGTTATCGCTCATCCTGACAAATACAAAATGACCAGAACCAAGCTGGGGCGTTTAATCTCAGACTTCGCAGAAGCCGGTGGCCAGGCAATCGAGGTGGTCAGTGGTCATCAGCAGCCTGATCTCACTCGCGATCTTGCACGAATTGCCAACCAGCATGGGTTGTACGCTTCCTGTGGCAGCGACTTTCATGTTCCTGATCAATCCTGGCAGGAGCTGGGAAGCTTCAGCGCCTTGCCTGATGATTGTCGCCCAGTGTGGGAGCTTTGGGGCTAATCAGAGGTGAACCTTTTCATGTGTGCACCTTTTCAGGAATGTACTTTTTTCAGGAGTGTACCTTTTAAAGAGTGCACCTTTGAATCTCGCTCCGTTAATCCGTACCGTATTACACTCGATGTTTAAGGCCTGCTAGTTTTCAGAGTTAGGTCGCTTTTAAGAACCAGATAGTATTCAGGGCTTGGCGCTGGTATCGCAACAGGGCGCCATCTCAGAAAGGGGAATTTTGTGGCTCAATTTTTTCAGATACACCCGGAGAACCCACAGGCACGCTTGATCAAGCAAGCGGTGGAGATCATTCGTGCAGGCGGATTGGTCGCTTATCCCACGGATTGTGCTTATGCACTTGGTTGCCATATCGGCGACAAAATGGCCCTGGATCGTATTCGTGCGATTCGGCAGCTGGACAAGCATCACAATTTCACACTGGTCTGTCGTGATCTGTCGGAACTGGCCACCTATGCGAGAGTTGATAATCAGACGTTCCGATTGTTGAAAGGCCAAATGCCTGGGCCGTTTACCTTTATTTTGGAGGCGACCTCAGAGGTTCCCAAGCGTCTGATGCACCCCAAAAAGAAAACCATTGGTATGCGAGTTCCAGATAATCCCATCGCTCTGGCGTTACTGGAGGAGCTGGGAGAACCGCTGATGACCAGTTCATTGCTGATGCCCGGTGATACGGTGCCTCTGACCGACCCATACGATATCCGACAAACGCTGGAACATCAGCTGGAACTGGTCATTGATGGTGGTTTTTGCGGGATGGAAGCGACGACTGTGGTCGACTTAACCGGAGATGCCCCGGAACTGGTTCGCCAGGGTTGTGGAATTGCCGATGATTTTATTGACTAACCAGCGGCTTTCGTTACCTGCTCCTGTCTCGACAGGTCATTAGACGTTATAATCCCCGATTATTTAGCGGACTCCGATATAAAAGCAATGACGGTTAACATAAGGGTATTTTGTGAACAGCGACGTTGAAGCCATAGCCGAGGAAAATAACCTTGACCCTGCCGTCGATGGAGATGCACCGGCTGAAGACGAGACGCTATCAACAGACGCTGTAGACAGCTCGGCAGAACGCGCTGAATCAGCAGAAAGCACTGAATCAGCAGAAAGCTCCGAACCTGCTGCCTCTTCCGAACCTGCTGCCTCTAAAGGAGAAGTAGTCCCAGAAGAGAAGGCGGAAGCTGAACAGAAGACCCCAACCGAGTCAAAAGGCAAAAATCAGGGCCCCAAGCAATCTGAAATGCCTTTTGCCATTGTTCAGGGGCAGGCGTTTACCCAACTGCCCAAAGACCTGTACATTCCACCCGATGCACTGGAAGTCTTCCTGGAGGCCTTTGAGGGGCCTCTCGATTTGCTGTTGTACCTTATCCGACGTCAAAATCTGGATATTCTGGAAATTAACGTCGCGGATATTACTCATCAGTACGTCCAATATGTCGAGATGATGGAGGCCATGCAGTTTGAGCTGGCCGCCGAATATTTGGTCATGGCGGCTATGCTGGCTGAGATCAAGTCTCGCATGCTGTTGCCGCGTTCTCAGGAGGAAGAAGAGGAAGAGGACGATCCACGAGCACAGTTGATTCGCCGTCTCCAGGAGTACGAGCGTTTTAAAACGGCGGCTGAAGATTTGGATGAAGTCCCGCGAATGGGACGCGAAATCCATCAGGCGACCGCTCAGGCACCAGACCGCAATCTGACCCGTCCGGAACCGGATGTGGAAATGAAAGAGTTGCTGTTGGCGCTGTCAGAAGTTCTGCGCCGGGCGGATATGTTTGAGAGTCACCATGTAGAGCGTGAGAAACTCTCCACCCGTGAGCGCATGGCGCAGGTGCTGGATAAGTTAAGCGGCAATCATTTTATGCCTTTTGTCAGCTTGTTTAAGGTTGAAGAGGGACGTTTGGGTGTTGTTGTCACCTTCCTTGCGGTCATGGAATTGATTAAAGAACAGTTAGTAGAGATTGTGCAGAGCGAGAGCTTTGGTTCGATACACGTGAAAGCCCGTTCATAGCGTTAAGAGAAATGGCGCAGTCATCTGGCGATCACATACTGACACACAACATTCAGCCTTAGAGCAGATAACAAATAACTAGATCAGGTAACACGCTTCATGAGCTTTGATAAACAACTTTTGCGTCAAATTATTGAAGGGGCACTGTTGGCAGCTGGCCAACCCTTAACTCGTGAAAAGCTATTGTCCCTGTTTGACACCGTTGACGAGGAAGCTGAAACCGCCACAGAAGCGCCGACAAAAGATGATGTTCAGGCTGCGTTGGAAGAAATTCAGGCCGAGTGTGAAGGTCGTGGCTTTGAGCTGGCCGAAGTGGGCAGCGGTTGGCGTTTTCAGGTGCGTAAAGAGACAGCCCCCTGGGTAAATCGTCTGTGGGACGAAAAACCCCAGAAATACTCCAGGGCGCTACTGGAAACTCTGGCATTGATTGCATACCGCCAGCCGATTACCCGTGGCGATATTGAAGAAATTCGCGGTGTTGCCGTGAGCTCGCACATTATTAAAACCCTGTCAGAGCGTGAGTGGGTGAAGGTGGTCGGGCATCGGGATGTCCCTGGTCGTCCATCACTGTACGCCACGACCAAAGGCTTCTTGGACTATTTTAATTTGAAGAGTCTGGAAGAACTGCCCTCACTGGGTGAGATTCAGGATCTGGAAAGCCTCAACAACGAGCTGGATCTAAAGCTGGAAAGTGCTGTGGCCGAAGCTGCTGGGGGTGAGGTTGCTCCTGAGGCCGGGGTTGCTGCTGAGACTGAGGTTGCTCCTGAGTCTGAGGGTGCTCCTCAGACCGAGGGTGCTCCTGAGGCTTCAAACGATACTGAATCCGGCGATGCAGCGGCTGAGTCTACGGACGAGCCGGATGATGTAAGCTCTGCAAGCGCTCCGGAAACAACGGTTGAGGATAGCGCCAGCGAAGAAAATTTTGAAAATAGCGCCAGCGATGAGGGCGTTGCTGAAGAGCCTGCGTTTGCGGAAGATGGCCTTGATGACAGCGAGTTGGCAAAGCCACATGTGGGCGAGAATCCTCCTCTGCCGGATGAAGAGGACGAGCGCACACCTTATGAAAAACTGATGGATGGCGATGACCCGCGTGTCGAGCCAGACACTTCAGAAGATGATGAGATACAGACCTCTGCTGAAGTGAATAATGATGTTTCTGACGATAAAGACGTCGCAGAACCCCCTAAAGAAGGGCGCGAAAGTTTGTTTGCGCCCAGCACCGCAGCTTCGGTCTTTGATGAAACCGACTAAGTGAATACCACTTGCCGGATTGATGAGCTGACTGAGCTGACATAAGAGATATATGGAAAACGACGAAAAGTTACAAAAAGTATTGGCACGTGAAGGTGTAGGTTCACGTCGCGAGATGGAGCGGTTTATTGCCGCTGGCCGCGTTGAAGTCAATGGTAAGGTTGCCCAGCTGGGTGACCGAATTACTCTGCAAGACAAAGTTGTGGTGGATGGCCGCCGCGTTAAGTTGACGCCTCCTGAAAACAACCCGCTGCGGGTTTTGTTGTATAACAAGCCGGAAGGTGAAATTTGTTCCCGTTCTGATCCGGAAGGCCGCAAGACCGTCTATGATCGTTTGCCTGAAATCAAGAACGAACGCTGGATTTCAGTAGGCCGTCTGGACTTCAATACCAGTGGTTTGCTGTTGTTTACCAATGATGGCGAGCTGGCTAACAAATTGATGCATCCATCTTCAATGATCGATCGTGAATACCTTGTGCGTGTACAAGGCGATGTCGATGATGACATGAAGAAGCGTCTTAAAGACGGTGTACTACTCGACGATGGTAAAGCCCGTTTTACCGATATTGTGGACGGCTCCGGTGATGGCAGCAACGCCTGGTTCTACTGTGTGGTGATGGAAGGGCGCAACCGTGAAGTTCGCCGCTTATGGGAATCGCAGGGTGTGAAGGTCAGCCGCCTCAAACGAGTGCGTTACGGCAATATCTTTATCCCATCTCACGTGCGTGTTGGCCAGTGGATCGAGCTGAATTACCGTGAAGTGAAAGAATTGTGTCTGACGGCAGGTGTCGAGCCTCCCAAACCGAGCCCAACCTCCCGCCAAAAAGATCAGGAGCGAGAGCGACAGGTTCAGCGTCTACGGGCTAAGGGGCCGCGACGCAAAAGCTAGAGCAGGGAGTTCAGTATCTGATTTTGATGAAAAGCGGCTTTGGCCGCTTTTTTGTTTTTTTATTAGCCGCTAGTCATCAATGTGCTTCACCCAGCGGCGATTCTGTAGTTGCACTTCAAAGCGGGCCCACTGGCGGAACTCTTCCCGCTGGCAGATGCCGGTTTCATAATCTCCATCACCTTCGATGACTTTGTAGATAACTTTGTCTTTTGAGCCAACTTTGTCAGAGGAGGCGTCGACCACCTGACGAATACTCCACAAAGCTCCCAGCTTGCCATTACTGTAGAAGTGACCGGCGATGATGTGTTCAGGGTGATCAATTTTTTGTTCGGCATGCTGCTTGGCCAATTCCAGCAAGCTGGTCAGGCTTTCGGTTGTGATGTCGAAAAAAGAATCCAGCTCGTGCATGGCCGCGGAAAAATCTTCTTGTGTCAGTTCCACTTCGCGATCAGCCGGACGGGTGCTGGGTGACGCGGTAAAGCGGCGTGACAGGTGTTCCGGGTAACGCCTCCAGGGAAAAAACAGATTAAACGCGATGGCGATCAGCAGCAGAGCCACTACGTTTAACATCACTGGGAAGAGCACATATTCATAACCGAGCCCATGCACACTGCTGCCGCCAATCACAGCGCTGAGCGCCGTTGCGCCGCCAGGCGGGTGAATGCAGCGCAGGTAATACATGGCTCCAACAGCGAGACCTACAGACACGCCTGCTGCGATAAATCCCTCGGGTAGCAGTTTCTGACAAGTCACACCGATAATGGCCGAAACAACATGGCCGCCAAAGACCGCCCAAGGCTGCGATAAAGCCCCATGGGGAACGGCAAACAACAGCACCGCACTGGCGCCCATTGAAGCCACAATCAAGATGCCGGCATGGTCTGTGATCAGGCCATGATCCGCCTGAGCGGTTAGCCAATAAACCGCAGCGATACTGAGCAGGGCACCGGTAGTTGCCAACAGTTTCTCACGGTGGCTGGTGGTGTTGTGGCCAATGCCCAAAAGCATTCGCAACTCATGACGCATGCTGCGGTCTGTCATAGTGATTACCGGAAATTAATCATTCGTAGGACGCCAGGTGGTGTATCAATAATTCGTGCGCCAAGATGGTGCGTGATCTTAAGGGAGTTTGTGACGGATGAACAGTCCTGGTTCTGCTTTGTAGCGTAGAGACGGGTTGAGCATCGGTGTCTGAAAAGCGTGAGTTGGCTCTGGTTTTTACGTATTGGGAATAGGCGGAAATACACCATGGGCGGTTTTGCTGGCTTGCCTGTCATTGGTGTGATTGACCGCTAGAGGGCTCAAAGCGCATCGTACGATCCTTGCCTGGTGGTTTATTTATTCAATCAGGAGCGGATCAGACCAGGCTATACAGCGTCGCAGCGATGACGTCAGAAGGTCTGAAAGATAATTCAAATTGTGCTCAATAATGATAATTCAGGGGCCAGAAAAATGTATCTCTCTCTTTTCTGCCGTTCGGTGTTGAATGGCAAAATGCTTGGTGAAACCGGGCGCGCAAACCTTTCCTCAAATCCTGCATCTGGATCGTCCAGAGTGGCTGGGTTTATCAGACAATCCACAAAAACAATTTTATCCTTTTTCATGATTTGGGGGCTGGTGGGTGCTGTTTATGCTTCTACACCGCCTAATCCCGACCCGGATCCTGAGCCGGATCCCGGACCGCAACAAACCATTGCGGATGGACGCTATGTCATCACCAATCGAGGTTCGAATCTCGCCATGCAGGTTCAGGGGGGCAGTGGAGATGATGGCGCGGATGTGATTCAGGCGGGTTATAGTCAGTCGTTACATCAGCAGTGGGATATCAGTTATCTGGGCAACGGCTATTATTCCGTGCGGCCAGCACACAGCGGTAAGTCGCTGGATGTGTATGAGTGGATCACTGAAGGTGGCGCCGATGCGCGTCAGTGGCAATATCTGGATGCAGACAATCAGAAGTGGTCTGTGACCGATGTGGGAGGCGGTTTTTATCGTATCACGTCATTGTTGAGTGGCAATGTAGTGGAAGGTGAAAGCAGCGGCAACGTTGGATTATGGCCATACAGCGGGGCTGCAAGGCAGCAGTGGTCGATGGAGTTGGTGGAAAGTGGACCGTCAGGCGATCACTGTGATATAGCCAATTACAGCGCTGGAGATCCGCCAAGCGTGTTGAACCTGAGTGGTAATCTGGTCACTCATGATCCTACGATCATTGAGGAGAACGGGGTTTACCATGTGTTGCAAACCGGAGGAGAGGTGGATGGATTGATCTTGCCTGGCAAGCAATCGAACAACCTCTCCTCATGGAGTGGCACTGCTGGTGCATTTACTCAGGGGAATACACCTTACTGGCTGACTCAGCGTGTACCGGGCGTTAAAAACCTTTGGGCGCCTGATCTGTCAAACTTCGGCGGGCAATTTCATCTTTATTATTCCGTATCGACTTTTGGCAGTAATCGGTCCTGTATTGGCCATGCTACCCGAAGCTCCATGAGCAGTGGTCGCTGGACGGACCGCGGATCCGTAATTTGCAGCTCCAGCAGCGACAATTACAACGCCATCGATCCTAATATTGTGGTCGATGACAGTGGCACACCGTGGATGTCGTTTGGCAGTTTTTGGGACGGCATCAAGATGGTGAAGTTAACTCAGAGTGGTTCACGTGCTGACAGTCAGATTCACACGCTGGCTTCCAGGAATGGCGGCGCCATTGAAGCACCGGTCATCGTTAAGCGCTGCGGTTACTACTATCTTTTTGTGTCCTTTGATAAGTGCTGTGATGGTGCCAACAGTACTTACAATATTCGTGTCGGACGTTCGACCAATGTATTGGGGCCTTACGTGGACAAGAGTGGCCGCGCTATGTTGAATGGCGGCGGAACAGAGTTGGTCAGGAGCAGTAGCCGCTGGCGCGGTCCCGGTCATAACTCGGTATTTTTCAGCAATGGCAAAGCTTACAACATGTACCATGCTTATCGTTCACTCTCGGGAGAGCCAAATCTCCGTATTTCCGAGTTGGTGTGGGATTCGCAAGGCTGGCCAATTTCGGCCGGACCATAATTTGATGGAAGGACAGCAGCAGTGAGTATCATTGCTGCATGATCAAAAACGGGCGCATTAAGCGCCCGTTTTCATTTCAAGCAATGATTCAGTATCAGAAGCCTGCCCGAAGAGATGTGTGGAAAATTAAACCTCGGCGTTGTGGTATACGTTCTGGACGTCATCCACATCGTTGAGCATGTCGAGAAATTTCTCAAACATCTCAATGTCATCACCTTCAACAGGTGTCGTGGTTTGCGGCACGAATTGAATTTCGGCTACTTCGAAATCGATATCACCAAAGGCGTTATTCAGAGCTTGTTTGGCTTTAAAAAACTCGGTGTTAGGGGTAAAGATGGTGATCATGCCGTCTTCGCATTCGATGTCGGAGACATCAACATCATCTTCCATTAATGCTTCCAGTACAGCTTCTTCATCGTCACCGGCGTAAGCGAAGATGGCGGCATGGTCGAACATGTGGCTGACGGAGCCTTGGGTGCCAATTTTGCACTTGGTTTTGGTAAAGCACTGGCGCACATCGCCGAAGGTGCGATTTGGATTGTCGGTCAGACACTCCACGATCACCATGCAGTTGCCAGGGCCAAAGCCTTCGTAGCGGGCGATATCGAAGTCTTCACCGCCACCACCTTTGGCTTTATCTATGGCTTTGTCGATAACGTGTGCGGGCACCTGATCCTTTTTGGCGCGATCAATCAGGCCGCGTAAAGCCAGGTTGCCGTCGGGATCAAAACCGCCTTTTTTGGCGCTAACATAGATCTCACGACCGTATTTGCTGTAAACCTTGGATTTCTGGTCGGCCGTCTTGGCCATGGATTCTTTGCGGTTTTGATAGGCTCTGCCCATGGTGTTATCCCGATCTTATATATGAGTTTTCTGAACAGCGGCGGATTTTACCGTTTTGGGCCACATGATGGAAGTTTTCAGCGGGCAGGAGCTGGCCTTTCTCCAGGCTGTTGCTGCTCCTTTCCCCGACCGCCCCTAGCGGGGTTCGTCGCTTGTGCGCCCTTTGAACATCATCCTGAGCAGACGCTTTAGTGCTGTGCCGCTGTCTTCCCGCTGAGTGTAATAGACTACGTAATCCTGATCTTGTGCGTCCGGGGTGAGCCGGATACCCCAGAGAGGATCAATCTGTTGTGGCAGCATCGAGTAGCGTATATCCACAACCTGTAAGGGGTTGGCTTTGTCGAGGGCGATGTACCCATCCGAAAACCAGCGAAAGCGCTCAATATCCCGTGCCTGCTGAGTGTCTGGAGATAACCAGGGCAGGTCGCGCTCAATATCCAGCCTGGCAACGCTGTCGCCAGGCCAAATGGAGGGAGAGGAGAGTCCTGGATTGACGGCATCCACATAAAAGCGGTCGTCTGTTTCGTAGACAATTTTCCATACGATCAGATTGGCAAAGCTGGGCTTGGCTTCCAGCCGTAGTGGAGTATGTCCGCGTTGGCTGGCCAATTCACGTCCCAGATCAAGTGCGCGCTCGTGCTGAACAAACCCAAAGCTTAGATACAGAAATCCCCAGAGAGCTCCCACCTAGGCGTACGTTTTCAGCTTCAGGCGGGCGGCGAGGATTGCCAGTACCAGCATGGGCAAGGTAATTAACGGGTCTATGACGGAGATGGTATCCCAGGCAAACCTTTGTTGGCTGAGCGGCCAGAGGAGTTGGGTGCCATAGCTTGTACAGGCGTCCAGTAATCCGTGAGTGGCGTAGCCCAGCCAGCTCCACATCAGGATCTGTTGGAATGACAGGCTCCAGCGTCGTGCTATCAATGGGTAAAACACCAGAGAGCAGATCAGCCCGCCAAATGGCACAAACAACAAAGAGTGGGTGAAATGTCGGTGATATTCCAGCGCCAGCAGGGGATCCCCGTCAGAGCGGATCAGCACGTCCAGATCCGGCGCCATGCCGGCGAGAGCACCAATGGTGGCGGCCTTGGCTAAATCCTGTGGTTTGCTCTTGAACTGGGCAACAATTCCGCCCAGAACACCTTGAGTGATGGGATCCATAATTGATTATCTAGTTTTCGGGTTTGGTGGGTGGGGCAGTACCGTTTGGGGTGTTAGTACGGCAGCAGCGGATGATCGAGCTCGCCTTCCGCCAGCCCCGATACGTCGAGATTATCATCTTCCGGATAGAGTGTGCTGATGGTCAATTTGGGTTCCGAGACATAAGCCGCAGGCCCCAAAGCGCCTACAATCTGGCTGACGCTGTAAAAGCGTCGCAAACCACCCTGATAATCCGCCTGAACCCGGAAACTGGCCATCGGATCAAGACGGGATGCCCGTTGAGCCCAATCGTCGGGAACATTGGGATTATTGAGTAATTTTTCCAGTGCAGCGAGTTTATCCGGCGATTCGTTAAACATCGCATCCTGTTTTAGAGACATGACGATCATGGACAGGGTGTCTTCCCAGCCACTGAGGATCGTGCCTGCGCCCTGACGACTGAATAGAAAATCAAAGTGGTTCGTGACCTTGTCGAGCTGAGCAGCAGGAATTGTGGCGCTGTAAAACCCCACCCAAGCGCGGTTAACCATTAAGATGGTGCCAGAACTGTCCAGCAGGGTGGTTGGGTAAGGGTCCATGGCGCGTAATGTGAGTAGCATGGCTTTACGCAGCCACTTGAACTCCGGTGCGTGAAAGTCGATATGTTGCTGCTGCGGGCTGTAACCGGCCGAGATGCGCAGGTGATTGCGATCGCGATCGCCCATTTGCATGGCTTCAGCGATATCTTCAATCATTGTTTCGCTGGGGCGGCTGGTGCCGTTTTCCAGGCGGCTGATATGGCGGGGGGAGCTGCTAAGGCGGTGGCTTAATTCCTCTTGACTGATTTTGTGGACACTCCTCCAGAACCGGAGAAAACGCCCAAAGGTCGGGTCAACGGAACTCTCTGCCATACTGCCATTCTCTTTATTGGGTTTTCTTTTGTTAGGTTGTCGCGGGATTGTTACGACCCGGACCATTCCAGTTGAATACGTCGGACGGATTAAAGCAATAACAGGCGTCATCTTAACAGGTGCGGCAGCTACTCTGCAGCAAGCCTGCTATTGTATAAGGGTTTAACCTGACATGCCATGTCATGGTCGCGGTGGAGGTGGGGCGGCACAATGTCGTCAATAACTGAAATACTAAGAGAGAGGTGAATATCGTGGCAGCTCCTATTCTAAACACCCGCGACCTTGAGTTTATGCTCTATGAACTGTTTGATGCCGAGGGCTTAACTCAGCGTCCCCGCTACGCAGATCACAGTCGTGAAACCTTTAGCGCGGCAATGGATACCTCACGCGCCGTGGCCGAAAAGTATATGCTCCCAATTCGTCAGAAAGTGGATACCAATGAGCCCACTTTTGACGGTACAACCGTTCATATGTTGCCTGAAATCAAAACAGCTGTGCAGGCTGTTATCGACTCCGGTCTGTCGTGCCCAACGGCGGATTACGAACTGGGTGGCATGCAAATGCCACGCATTGCCGCGAACGCCACGGGTGCCTACCTTTCCGCAGCTGGCAGTACCATGATGGGCTATACCGGCCTGACGAACGCCAACTGTAACCTGATTGAAGCCCACGGTACGCCAGAGCAAATTGAAAAATGGGTAGCCCCCATGCGCGAAGGTCGTTTTGCGGGCACCATGGCGATGACTGAGCCCAGCGCCGGTTCAGGTTTGGCTGACTTAACCACCAGTGCTATTCCTCAAGACGACGGAACCTATCGTCTCAGCGGTAACAAAATTTTTATTTCCGGTGGCGATCACGAGCTGAATGAAAACATTGTTCACCTGGTGTTGGCGCGGGTAAAAGGCGCACCTAAGGGTATCAAAGGGATCTCCCTGTTCATCGTACCGAAATTCCTGGTGAACGATGACGGTTCATTGGGTGAGCGCAATGACGTTTGGCTGGCTGGATTGTTCCACAAAATGGGCGGTCGTGGTCAGACTTCCTGTGCCATGAGCTTTGGCGAAAAAGACGGTGCCGTTGCCTACCTGGTGGGTGAAGAAAATCAGGGCCTGCGTTACATGTTCCATATGATGAACGAAGCCCGGATCATGGTGGGGACTGGTGCTGCCGTGACAGCCCTGACCGGTTACCAGTACTCTCTGGATTATGCCAAAGAGCGTCCACAGGGACGTTTGGCATCCTCCAAAGATCCTCAGTCTGCCCCAGTGAATATTATTCAGCACCCTGATGTGCGCCGTATGCTGCTGGCTCAGAAAGCCTATGCAGAAGGTGCCTATGCGTTGTGCTTGTTGGGCGCACAGCTGTCCGATGATGAGCACACCGCGCCGACGGAAGAAGAGCGTAAACACGCGCATCTATTGCTCGATTTCCTGACACCGATTATTAAATCCTGGCCATCAGAATACGGTCCGCGTGCCAACAGCCTCGCTATTCAGGTTATGGGTGGTCATGGTTATATCAATGAGCATCCGGTGGAAATGTTCTACCGGGACAATCGTCTTAACCCTATCCACGAAGGGACTTACGGTGTTCAGTCTCTGGATTTACTCGCACGCAAAGTGCCTATGGGCGGCATGGCGGGTTATCAGGCGTGCCTGGCCGAGATGGAAAAAACCATCGCTGAGGCGTCTCAGGATTCTGCAGTAGCCGGCTTTGCAAACGAGCTAACAGAAGCCATACAAACCCTGAAAAGTACCACCGAAGTTCTTCTGGGGGCCATGGCTGAAAAAAATATCGATTTGGCGCTGGCAAATTCGGTGAAGTATCTGGAGCTGTTTGGCAATGTTGTTGTCGCCTGGATCTGGTTAAAACAGGGTATTGTTGCCAGTAAAGCACTGTCCAATAATCCTCACGAAGAGGATCAGAAGTTCTATCAGGGCAAGCTACAGGCTTTGAAATATTTCTATCGTTTTGAACTGCCGGAAATCAATGTCTGGTCGAAGATTTTAACCGATCTCGATGATACAACTTACGAAATGCAGGAAGACTGGTTCTAAGGTTGTTGCGGGGGTGGTTTATATCCTCGCATGACTTTTACCCCTACTATTTTTTTAACCCCACAATGCAAAAGTGAGAGAGAGTATTATGCTGATTAAAAAGGATGAAATTGAGCAATATATTGGTCGCGAGTCTGAGCCAACTGAATGGTTCACCGTAACTCAGGATCAGATTAACCAATTTGCGGACTGCACTCACGATCAACAGTTTATTCATGTTGATCCAGAGAGAGCCAAAGAAACGCCATTTGGTACCACCATTGCTCATGGTTTCCTGTCACTGTCCATGCTGTCTCACTTTTCTGAAGAGTTTGGTATGGCGATTGAAGGCGTATACATGGGGATTAACTACGGTTTTGATTCCGTACGTTTTCTCTCTCCAGTAAAAGTGAACAGCCGTATCCGTGCTCGTGCGAAAAACCTGGAAATTGTTGAGAAAAACCCAGGTCAATTTGTTACCAAAACCGAAGTGACTGTTGAAATTGAAGGGGTAGACAAACCTGCCCTGAAAGCTGTCTGGATTGGTATGCAAATGGTGGCTTAAGCCCCACGGTTTATACTGAAATATATTCAGATCTGAATTTGTTAAGAAGGAAGTAAATTATGTCTGTTAACTTTGAAGGTCGTGTTGCAATTGTCACTGGTGCGGGTAATGGCCTGGGACGTTCTCACGCACTGGAGCTGGCTCGCCGCGGTGCCAAAGTCGTAGTCAACGATTTGGGTGGTGCTCGTGACGGCAGTGGCACTTCTTCTGAAGCCGCGCAAGAAGTGGTTGCGCTGATCGAAGAAATGGGTGGTGAAGCTCTGGCTCATGGCGCCAACGTTGCCAAATTTGATGAAGTGCAAGACATGGTTAAACAAACCATGGACAAGTGGGGTCGTGTTGATATTTTGATTAACAACGCTGGCATTCTGCGTGATAAAAGCTTCGCCAAGATGGAAATTGCTGATTTCCAACTGGTTATGGACGTGCACCTCATGGGCAGCGTTAACTGTACTAAAGCCGTTTGGGACATCATGCGTGAGCAGAACTACGGTCGTATTGTCATGACGACGTCTTCTTCAGGCATGTACGGTAACTTCGGCCAGTCAAACTACGGAGCTGCCAAAATGGCCGTGTTGGGCTTGATGAATACATTGGTGCTGGAAGGTGCGAAGTACGACATCCGTGTGAATGCTTTGGCTCCAACCGCCGCTACCCGTATGACTGAAGATCTGATGCCTCCTGAAATTCTGGCCATGTTGCAGCCTGAAGCAGTTACTGCCGGTGCGCTGACTCTGGCACACGAAGATGCACCTAATCGCTTTATCCTTTGTGCGGGTGCAGGTGGATTCGCATCGACTCGTTTGTTTGAAACTGACGGAGTATTTATTCCGAAAGAAGAGCAAAGCCCTGAAGCCGTGGTTGCGCAATGGGATGGTTTGAGTGATATCAGCAAGCAGGCTGAACTGGAATCAGGATCGAAGCAAACGGAAAAATTCCTGACAAAAGCCATGCAATATCTGGAATCTCAAAAGTAACGAGATGACTTTTTACTCGCTGCAAAAGCTCGATGGTGAGCTGCAGCGTACCTACAGAGAGAAATAAGGATTTTACAATGAAAGAAGCAGTGATTGTTTCCGCAGCTCGTACTCCGATTGGCAGAGCTTATCGTGGTGCCTTTAATAACCTGGAATCTCCCAGCCTGTCATCCTTCGCGATCGAAGAAGCGGTTAAGCGTTCTGGTGTTGATCCCGCTGAGATTGATGATTGCGTCTGGGGTGCAGCGCTTCAGCAGGGTTCACAAGGCTACAACATCGGTCGTCAGGTTGTTATGGCTTCCGGCCTGCCTGTCACTGTTTCCGGTATGAGCCTGGATCGTCAGTGTTCTTCCGGTCTGATGTCTATTGCCACTGCCGCCAAGCAAATTGTTATGGATGGTGCTCCTGTTGTTCTGGCCGGTGGTTGTGAATCCATCAGCCTGGTTCAGAACGATAAAATGAACGTGTCTCGCATGGTTGACCCTAAAGCCATTGCTCACGCTCCAAACATCCACATGCCAATGCTGGATACAGCTGAAATAGTTTCCAATCGTTATAGCATTTCTCGTGAGGCTCAGGACGAGTACGCCGTTCAGTCTCAAGCACGTACTGCTGCGGCTCAGGAAGCTGGCAAATTCGATGACGAAATCGTATCGGTTACCACTACCAAGCTGGTGCAGGACAAAGAAACTGGTGCTGTCAGCGAAGAGCAGGTCACTCTGAGCAAAGATGAAGGCAACCGTCCCGGCACTAACCTGGAAGGCCTGTCTGGTCTGAAAGCTGTGCGCGAAGGTGGTTCTATCACCGGTGGTAACGCTTCTCAGTTGTCCGATGGTGCTGCGGCAGTTGTTATGATGGACAGCCAGTTGGCTGAACAGCGTGGCCTGGCTCCTCTGGGTGTTTATCGTGGTATGGCTGTTGCTGGCTGCGAACCTGATGAGATGGGCATTGGTCCTGTATTTGCCATTCCCAAGCTGCTTCAGCGTACTGGCTTGAAAATGGAAGATATCGGTCTGTGGGAGCTGAACGAAGCGTTTGCTGTTCAGGTTATCTACTGTCGTGACAAGTTGGGGATTCCTAATGATCGTCTGAACGTGAATGGCGGTGCGATCTCCATTGGCCACCCATACGGAATGAGTGGTGCTCGCATGGTTATGCATGCGCTGATCGAAGGTAAGCGTCGTGGTGTTAAATACGTGGTTGTGACCATGTGTGTTGGCGGCGGTATGGGTGCAGCAGGCTTGTTCGAAGTCCTGTAAACCTGACGACTGACGTTCGTTACTAAAAACACCGCCTTTTGGCGGTGTTTTTGTGTCTGCACTGTGAACACCTGTGGCAAGATAAACCGAGAAACGCGCTGTTGTTACTGGAAGGCCACAGTGTGTTGCCAAGACTGTAAAATGGCCAAAAACAATAAACAAAAAAGGATGTATGAATGACCGATTATCAGCTGGATCCTGTGGTTGAAGAAGTATTGAAGGTATTGGCGGATCTGAATTTACCTGCGGTTCATGATTTAACCCCAGACCAGGCACGAAGTGCCACAAAAGCCATGCAGCCGGAATTTGAGCCTCTGCCACTGCATTTATCAGAGGACAGAATGATATCAATGTCTCACGGCAGTATTCCCGTCAGAATATATCGTCCATCCGATGAAGAGAATCTGCCTGCCGTGGTGTTTTATCATGGAGGTGGTTGGGTTATCTGTGATTTGGATACCCATGATGATATCGCTCGGCATATGGCGCTGCAGGCCAATTGCGTAGTGATTTCGGTGGATTACCGGTTGGCGCCTGAAAGCAAATTTCCTGCCGCTGCAGATGATGCTTATGGTGCACTGTGTTGGGTGGCGGACAATGCTGAAGCTCTGGGTATAGATGAAACGCGCATCGCCGTAGCGGGCGACAGTGCGGGCGGAAATCTTGCGGCAGGTGTGGCACTGCGAGCAAGAGATGAAAAGGGACCTGCCATCTGTTTTCAGTCCTTATGGTATCCCGTGACCAATGTCAGTCTGTTGGAAACGCCTTCATATTCTCTGTTTTCGACAGGGTATTATCTGGATAAAGACAACATGGCCTGGTTTATTCAGCAGTACCTTGATGATCCTAAAGATGCCTTGAATCCCATGGCATCGCCGTTGCTCGCTAGTCGTTTCACTGACTTGCCGCCTGCCTATGTTATGACAGCGGCCTTCGATGTACTGCGGGATGAAGGGCAGGATTACGCGAAAGCTTTGCAGGAGGCTGGAGTTAGCGTTGAATATCACTGTTTTGATGGTCTTATTCATGGTTTTATGAACATGAACAGGAGCATACCAGCAGCTCAATTGGCTTTGAATGCAGTCATGGAAAACTTGAAGCAGGCTTTGTGGCAACGGTGAGTTTGAATCAGACGCTGTGGTTGTGACTGCTCGATTTTTCGTTATGATGTGAGTTATTGATCTATACACCTCTGTTGGTATACACCTCTGCTAATTGGGGTTGTCCATGACAGTCTTCATTGTTCATCGAATTCCGAGGTCAAGGAGAGTACCGCCGGACATTTTCTAAACCCAGACAGGCTCAACGACGAGCCTGTTGCTGGCGTGACACTGGGGTTGAAACGTGCATGCTTGATAGCGTTGGTGTTGTATGGCGATTGTTTAATAGCTGGCCTGTTTTTCTTGTGTTATTCAGGTGAATGCCTCGCCGACGATATAGTTGCCAAACCGAGCGATACTCACATTCATTATTTGCTATATGGCGAAGCGGGTGAGCCATTACAGATAGAGGGTGATGACAAAATCGGCCAGGGACTGGTCACGGATGTTATCCGTGAAGTCTTCCGTTCATCTGGTTATCAGGTGGAGACGGTTGTTAAGCCTTTAAAGCGTATCAAGCGGGAAATGCAATATGGACAAGCCAAGCGCTGGATTGCCTATGGGTTGCGATCATGGAAAGCTCAAGGAGAATGGGAGAACGCCACTTTTGCTGAGGTAGACATTGTGCCTTACAGTCTGTCACTGGTTTTTCCAAAAACACATCACCCAAAATCTTTTCATTTTTCTCAGCTGAGCGGGCAGCAGGTTGTCTGGTTGCAGGGGTTTAAATACCCAGGTGCAGTGGCGTTTAGCGACAAGTACGATTTTACGTATCTGCGTGCTGCCAGCCATGAATCTGCGATAAAAATGCTTGAGGCCGGGCGGGCTCCTTTCTTTATGGAGAGTGCAGAAAGGATTCGATTTGCCATGGAGAAGCTGAATATCTCGTTGGATGACTACCGCTTTGTCGAGTTAAAGCAGCAATTAGCAGAGACTCATATTACCTTAATGATGAGTAATGATCTTGGTGATTCAATACACCAGTTTGTAAACCACCGCCTGAGAGAACTTCAGGACAGTGGTTGGCTGGAAGAGAGGGCGAGGTTTTACGGTTTCCAGGATGTGGGTTGTTCAGACAGCGAAAATCGTTAAGGTGTCTCTGTTTCTGGCAGAAGGTTTAGATAGTCCGCCATGATGTTAAATATCTGTGGCTGGGTCACCATTGACGGCACTCTGTCGACACCTTGCTGATTGCTGAATAATGGCACGTTCACCCCAGTATGATCTTCATAGGGGAAATCTTTGGTGGTGGCGTAGTTGATGGCCATGATCTGATTTTCGGGAGTCTTGATACGGGCGATTTGACCTGGAGAGTACACGGCGACGCCGGATCCGCCATAAATACTGTGGTTGGGAATCAGCTGTGCGGCTTGACCATGGTCTGCAGTGACTAAAATCAGCGTGTCAGGTTCTTTCTCTGCAAACGCCAGAGCGCTCTCCAGCGCCTCTTCCAGTTGTTCCAGTTCACCAATGCTGCCACAGGGATTGCGGCTGTGTGATTGCTTATCGATAGAAGCCGACTCCACCATCAGGAAAAAACCCTGTCCAGTTTGAGCCGATAAATGCCGAAGAGCAGTCTCGGTCATCTGTTTGAGTGCCGGAGTATCGCCAAATTCCGGGTTTCTTTCGCAGTGCATTGGTTCCGGCAGTTCGACACTGCCGAGCCGCCAATCGACCTTGTTGAGCAGGCTCGGGTTGGGCTTTTCCGCACTGCGGCCCTTTTCACCTTGCCAGATAGTAGGCAGGGTTCCGGAGGCGAACAGCCCAAGCGCTTTTTTATCTGATGCCAGATTGGGGAGTTCTTCCAGCGATTTAATGACCTGATATCCATTGGATTCCGCCAGTTCAATCAAACCGTGAGATCCGCTTTCTGATAATGTTTCAAAATGCTTGAGACCACCGCCGAGGACGATGTCCGTATTGCCAGTGACAATTTGCTGCGCGATTGATCCTAAGCCACCATTTGAAATCTTATCATCGGCACAGGCAGAAACGTCGAGCCAGGACGGGTGATCGTCAGAAGGCTGCATCAGACTGGGGCTTTCACAGACTCGCGTTGTGACATGGCTAATAAACGATGCAGGGGTCGCATCAGTGATGCTGGAAGTGGTGACAATACCGGTCGCATAGCCAGAGGCTTGGGCGAGTTCTGCGATGGTGGATAAATTTTGTCCATCGCCGGCGTTGGTGGCAATCCGTCCGCGACTGGTGACAATACCTGTCGCAAGACTGGTCGCGGTGTTGGCGGAATCCGCCACATATATCGGTTTTTCCGGGTTGCTTTCATCGACCGTGAGTATCTGTGCGGTGCTGCGCAGAGGAAGCTCATCAAGCTGCAATTTGCCTTGGGCTCCTTTTAAATAGTTGCGGGCAATAGTGATCTGATGATCATCCATACCATCGCCAATGATCAGAATGACATTGCGCTTGGTTGGCTCGGGAGGTGTGGCATTGTCCTCGGCCATAGCTGGATAAGCGGTGTTGATCAATGCACCGATACAAAGGCTAGTGCGCAATATGTGTGTCAAATGTCTTGTGAGCATAGATGTCCTTTGGTTTTTATCGTTGGCAGCAGAGTATTGCGCGTTTTGAGATTATGAGCGTATTGAGTATGTGAGCGTATTAAGAATATTAAGAGAGTGAATTCTATAGGTCTGCTATCTGCGAGAACAGAGCTTTGTTTTCTGTGGTGTCAGCGTAGAATACCCGGCATGTGGACAACGAACAATATTGATAAGTTGTCTGTGATTATTTGTTTTCAATTATCCCGATGACCTAAACGGACGAGTGCTGCATGACGACACCGCTACCCATTTTCGATGTGATTCCAGAGCTTAAATCAGCACTGAGAGCGGGTGATGAAGCGGTTCTTGAAGCGCCACCCGGGGCCGGCAAAACCACCCAGGTGCCTTTGTCGTTATTGGATGAACCCTGGATGCTGGGGCAAAAAATTTTGATGCTGGAACCCCGTCGTCTAGCGGCTCGGGCTGCAGCCGAGCGTTTGGCGCAGACTCTGAATGAGTCCGTCGGCGAGACTGTTGGTTATCGGGTGAGGCTGGACTCGAAGGTCGGACCCAACACCCGAATCGAAGTAGTGACAGAAGGCGTTCTGAATCGTTTACTGCAATCGGATCCATCACTGGATGGCATTGGGTTACTGATATT